>NZ_JBFARO010000154.1:0-18583 GCF_040677125.1 Actinomadura sp. NPDC049382 | reverse complement strand
CCTCGTACGGGGTGGCCGCGTCGGCGGTCGACTGGAACATCAGGATGTTGTCCGGCAGGTCCCGGGTGTGCCCGATGTTCACCGGCGTGCCGGCCAGGGCAGGACAACCGGCAGCTGCTGCTGGTCGCCGCCGCGGCCGGCGCCGCCGGAGCGGCCGGAGCACTCAACCTCAGCGCCGCCGGACGCGTCCTCCGCCGCCGGCGCGCGGGCCGCTGACACCCGGCCCGGGGCACACTTCCCGCACGCCGACACGCGAAGGCCGGCGCCGGTGCGACGAGCACCTGGCGCCGGCCTTCGGGACGTCCGGGGCTAGTACGCGCCGCCGATGGCGTGGATGCCGCCGTCGACATGGACGATCTCGCCCGTGGTGGCGGGGAACCAGTCCGACAGCAGCGCCGCGCAGGCGCGGGCCGTGGGCTCGCTGTCCTTGATGTCCCAGCCGAGCGGGGCCGCCTTCGGCCACATGTCCGTCATGCCCTCGAAGCCGGGGATGCTCTTGGCCGCCATCGTCGCCAGCGGACCCGCCGCGACCAGGTTCACCCGGATGCCCTGCGGGCCCAGGTACTTGGCCAGGTAGCGGGCGCACGACTCCAGGCCGGCCTTCGCCACGCCCATCCAGTCGTACACCGGCCACGCCTTCGTGGCGTCGAAGTCCAGGCCGACGACCGAGCCGCCGTCCTTCATCAGCGGCAGGCACGCCATCGTCAGCGACTTCAGCGAGTACGCCGACGCGTGCACGGCGGTCGCCACGTCCTCCCACGGCGTCTCCAGGAACGCGCCGCCGAGCGCGGTCTGCGGCGCGAACGCGATCGCGTGGACGACGCCGTCGAGGTGGTCGAAGCCCTGCTCGCGCAGGTTCCCGGCCAGGGCGTCCAGCTGCTCGGCGCTCGTCGCGTCCAGCTCGATCACCGGCGGCGGGTTGTCCGGGCCCGTCGGCAGCCGCTTCGCGGTCCGCGCCGTGAGGGTCGGGCGCGGGTAGGCGGTCAGGACGACCTCGGCGCCCTGCTCCTGCGCGACCCGCGCGATGTGGAAGCCGATCGAGGCGTCGGTGAGGACGCCGGTGACCAGGATCCGCTTGCCTTCGAGAATGCCCATGCCGTCAGTGCCCCATTCCCAGTCCGCCGTCGACCGGGATCACGGCCCCGGTGATGTAGGCGGCGTCCTCGCTCGCGACGAACCGCACCGCCTTCGCGATCTCCTCCGGCCGCGCGATCCGCCCGAGCGGGACCGCCGCGGTGATGGCCTTCTGCTGGTCCTCGCTGAGCACCGCCGTCATGTCGGTGTCGACGAACCCGGGCGCCACCACGTTGACCGTGATGTTGCGGGAGCCGAGCTCGCGGGCGAGGGACCGGGCGAACCCGACCATGCCCGCCTTGGACGCCGCGTAGTTCGACTGCCCCGGCGACCCCATCAGCCCCACGACCGACGACACCAGCACGATCCGGCCGGACCGCTTGCGCATCATGCCCTTCACGGCCCGCTTCGCGACCCGGAACGAACCCGTCAGGTTCGTGTCGAGCACGGAGGTGAACGTCTCCTCGCTCATGATGGCCAGCAGCGTGTCCTTCGTGATGCCCGCGTTGGCGACCACCACCTCGACCGGGCCCTGCTCGGCCTCGACCTTGGCGAACGCCGCGTCGACGTCCTCGGCGTCCGTCACGTCGCACCGGACGCCGAACAGCCCCTCGGGGGGCTCCCCCGACCGGTAGGTGACGGCGACCGCGTCGCCCGCCGCGGACAGCTCACGGGCGATGGCGAGGCCGATGCCCCGGTTACCGCCGGTCACGAGGACAGAGCGACTCATCAGGACCCTCTCGTCGACTTGCGTGCTCAGAAGACGTTCGTACTCGGAAGACTGGGCACGACCCTAGCGGCCCCCGCCGCGCCCTGCGGATGTGCCGAACCGACAAGAACCCGCGACCCGCATTTGTTCTCGGCCCCGCGCGGGCGCGGCGGGTAGGTTGCGGAAGGTGCATGACATCGATCCCGCCTTCACGGCGCTGCCGCTCCGCGCGCTGGCCGACGCGGCCCTCACCCGGGCCCGCGAGCTGGGCGCCGAGCACGCCGACTTCCGCCTCGAACGCATCCGCAGCCAGACCCTCCGGCTCCACGACGCCGCCCTGGAGACCGCGCTGGACGCCGACGACGTCGGCCTGTCCGTCCGGGTCGTCAAGGACGGCACCTGGGGCTTCGCCGCCGGCATCGACCTCACCCCCGACGGGGCCGCGCGCGTCGCCGCGCAGGCCGTCGAGGTCGCCGCCGTCGCGAGGCCCGTCAACCGCGAGCCCATCGAACTCGCCCCCGAACCCGTCCACGGCGAGCGGACCTGGGTGTCGTCCTACGAGACCGACCCGTTCGACGTGCCCACCGGCGACAAGGTCGCGCTGCTCGCCGGGTGGAGCCGCCGGCTGCTCGGCGACGACCGCGTCGACCACGTCGACGCCACCCTGCTGCAGGTCAAGGAGAACAAGTTCTTCGCCGACCTCGCCGGGACCGTCACCACCCAGCAGCGCGTCCGCCTCCACCCCGTCGTCAACGCCGTCGGCATCGCCGGCGGGCTGTTCGACACCATGCGGACGGTCGCGCCGCCCGCCGGATACGGGTGGGAATGGCTGACCGGGGACCACTGGGACTGGGACGGCGAACTCGCCCGCATCCCCGAGATGCTCGCCGAGAAGCTCGCCGCGCCGACCGTCGACCCCGGCTCCTACGACGTCGTCGTCGACCCCTCCAACCTGTGGCTGACCATCCACGAGTCGATCGGGCACGCCACCGAACTCGACCGGGCCCTCGGCTACGAGGCCGCCTACGCCGGCACCTCCTTCGCCACCCCCGACAAGCTCGGCGCCCTGCAGTACGGGTCCAAGGTCATGAACATCACCGGGGACCGCACCACCGAACACGGCCTGGCCACCATCGGCTACGACGACGAGGGCGTGCAGACCCAGTCCTTCGACATCGTGACCGGGGGCCTGTTCACCGGATACCAGACCGACCGGCGCATCGCCCGCCTCACCGGCGCCGACCGCTCCAACGGCTGCGCGTTCGCCGACGCCGCGTCCAGCATGCCGATCCAGCGGATGGCGAACGTCTCCCTCAAGCCCGCCGACGGCGGCCCTTCCACCGACGAGCTGATCTCCGGCGTCGACCGCGGCATCTACATCGTCGGCGACAAGAGCTGGTCGATCGACATGCAGCGGTACAACTTCCAGTTCACCGGCCAGCGCTTCTACAAGATCGAGAACGGGCGGCTCGCCGGGCAGCTCCGCGACGTCGCCTACCAGGCCACCACCACCGACTTCTGGAACTCCATGGAAGCCGTCGGCGGCCCCCAGACCTACGTGCTCGGCGGCGCGTTCAACTGCGGCAAGGGCCAGCCCGGGCAGGTCGCGCCCGTCAGCCACGGCTGCCCGTCCGCGCTGTTCCGCGGCGTCAACATCCTCAACACGCTGAAGGAGGCCGGCCAGTGACCACCATGCGGCCGCAGGAGGCCGTCGAACGGGCCCTGTCGCTGTCCCGCGCCGACGACTGCATCGTCATCGCCGACGAGACCAGCACCGCGAACCTGCGGTGGGCGGGCAACACCCTCACCACCAACGGCGTCACCCGCTCCAGCCGGCTCACCGTCATCGCCCTGCGCGAGACCGCCGGCGGCGTCGCCGCCGGCGTCGTGTCCCGGTCCGCCGTCGGCGCCGGCGGCATCGAGGAACTCGTCCGCGCCGCCGAGGCCGACGCCGCCGGCAACGAACCCGCCGAGGACGCCGCGCCCCTCGTCGCCGAAGGCCCCGCCGGGGCGTCCGGCTGGGACGACGACCCCGCCGAGACCGGCATCGGCGTGTTCGAGGGCCTCGCGCCCGCGCTCGGCGAGGCGTTCGCCGCCGCGCAGTCCGCCGACCGCCGCCTCTACGGATTCGCCAACCACGTCCTCACCTCGACGTTCCTCGGCAGCTCCGCCGGGCTGCGGCTCCGCCACGACCAGCCCACCGGGCTCCTGGAACTCAACGCCAAGGGCGCCGGCGGCTCCGCCTGGGCCGGCGTCGGCACCCGCGACTTCACCGGCGTCGACGTCCCCGCCCTCACCGCCGACCTCGCGCGGCGGCTCGACTGGGGCGAACGGCGCGTCGACCTGCCCGCCGGGCGATACGAGACGATCCTGCCGCCGTCCGCCGTCGCCGACCTCATGATCTACCTGTACTGGTCCGCGGGCGCCCAGGACGCCCACGACGGCCGCACCGTGTTCAGCGCCCCCGGCGGCGGCACCCGCGTCGGCGAACGCCTCGCCGGCCTGCCCGTCACCCTGTCCAGCGACCCCGCCGCGCCCGGCATGGAGAGCAGCCCGTTCGTCGTCGCGCACGCCTCCGGCCGCGAATCGTCCGTCTTCGACAACGGGCTCCCGCTCACCGCCACCGACTGGATCCGCGACGGGGAACTCACCTCCCTCACCCAGACCCGGCACTCCGCCGCACGCACCGGGCTCCCCGTCACCCCGGCCATCGACCACCTGGCGCTGGTCGGGCCGGACGGCGGCGCCACCCTCGAGGAGATGGTCGCCCGCACCGAGCGCGGGCTGCTGCTCACCTGCCTGTGGTACATCCGCGAAGTCGACCCGCAGAGCCTCCTGCTCACCGGGCTCACCCGCGACGGCGTCTACCTCGTCGAAGACGGCGAAGTCGTCGGAGCCGTCAACAACTTCCGGTTCAACGAGAGCCCCGTCGACCTGCTGTCCCGGATCGCCGAGATCGGCGAGACCACGGCGACACTGCCGCGGGAATGGTCGGACTACTTCACCCGGGCGGCGATGCCGGCGCTGAGAGTGGGCGACTTCAACATGTCGACCGTCTCTCAGGCGTCTTAGGTGTGGGGGGGCGACCCCCCACGCCCCCCGGTGCGGGGTGGCCGGTGCCTTGCGCTCGCTGGCGCTCGCTCCAGGCTCCGGCCACCCCGGTGGGGGGCCAGCCCCCCACGCCCCCCTGGTGGGGTTCCCCCTACACCCCCATGGGGCTTTGCCCCTTGTGAGTGCGAACTGATCTTGGGCGTGTGGGGGTGTGTCAGGTGTCCTCCAGGCGGAAGCCGACCTTCATCGTCACCTGGAAATGCGCCACCTCGCCGTCCTCGATCTGGCCGCGGACCTCCCGCACCTCGAACCAGTCCAGGTGGCGGAGGGTCTGGGCGGCCCGGCGGACGCCGTTGCGGATGGCGGTCTCCACGGACTCCGGGGAGGTTCCCACGATCTCCGTCACCCGGTACGTGCGATCGGTCATCTCGTTCACTCCCATGTTTTGACCCGTACTGCCGTCGCAGGTCGGACTCCATGGGCTTACCGTGGAAATGTGAAGGTCAATCCCCGCCACCACCGGGAGCCGGCGGTCTACACGGTCACCGACGCTCCCCGCCCCATGTCGGAGGACATCGGCCACCGGCAGCGCCGGTACCTGATCTCCATGGGGGTGCGCACCGTCTGCTTCGTCGGCGCGGTCGTCGCCGCGGTCGCGGGCGCGCCGTGGTGGCTGGCGATGCTCATGGTCGTCGGCGCTCTGCTGCTCCCGTACATCGCGGTCGTCATCGCCAACGGCGGGCGTGAGCCCACGGCGTCGGCGTCCTTCCAGGACGCGACGCGGCCGGAGCTCCGGCAGGGTGGCTCGGAGCGCGGACAGAAGCCGGATTCCGGACAGCGACCGGAAATCGGGTCGTGACATTCTCTTGACTAACCGCGGGGGGTTTCGGTGTACGATTTGTACCGGCGCTCTGGTCCCCCGTCGGAGCGCCCGTGCCGGTGTTCCGGGCCCCCGTCGGAACACCGATGATGCGGCGCCGGGTGGATTGCCCCCGTATCCACCCGGCGCCGCTTTTCAATGTCCGGGGTTTTTCCTGGGAGTTCCCCGGTTCGCGGCAGACGCTGCCATGACTTCGCCTTTGCCCGCTAGGTCGGGGCCACGCACATCCGGGTGAGAACGGCAAGGCCCGCCGCTGGCCTGGTTCGGCCAGCGGCCGAAACCCGGACTCTCCGAACTTTCCGCCCATAGAGGGCGTGTTCGCACCGATCCGTTCCGCGATCGCGTGCGTACTGCTGACCGGGCCCCCTTGACGGATCACGCTGATGAGACGAACATCACAGCTGATCCGAGTGAGACAGATGGGTTATGTGTCTCATCGGCGCGGTGGCCGGGAGACGGAGGTCGGCGATGAGCGGACACGACGACGTGCCCGAGTGGGCGCCCCGGAGTTCGGCGGAGCCGGGGGGCATCCCCTACGTCTTCCTCGGCGTCTCGGAGCCCAGCGGGCCTCCCGTCGTGCGCGCCGAGCGGCCACGGCCCGCCGGGCCTGCGCACGCGGCCGCCAGGACGGGCCGGCGGCGGCAGGCCGGGCCGCGGCGGGTCGGTGGTGTGCTGCTCGGGCCGCTGGCGGGGGCCGTCGGGCTCGTGCTGCTCACCGGGGCGGCCGCGTATGCGTTCGGTGTGGGCGGCGGCGGGTGCTCCGAAGGGGTCACGGTGAGTGTGGCGGCCGCGCCGGACGTCGCGCCCGCGGTCGTCCGGGCCGCGAGGCGGTTCAACGACGCCCGGCACAAGCTGGACGGGCGCTGCGTCAGCGCGCGGGTGCGCGCCACCGACCCGGCCGCCGTCGCGACGCTGCTGTCCGGCAAGGGCGTGGCCGGGGTCACCGAGCGGCCCGATGTCTGGATTCCCGACTCGTCGTTGTGGATCGGGCTCGCCGGTGGCGGGCCCGACGTGCTCGGGAGCATCGCCACCACGCCGATCGTGGTGGCGATGCCGCGCGGGCTCGCCACGCAGTTGCGGAATCTGGGGGCGCCGGCGCGGCCCTCGTGGGCCGAACTGCTCGCCTCGGCCGGGACCGCTGAGGGCGCCCCCGGCGACTCGGTGATCCCGCCGCGACTGCTGCGGCTGCAGGTACCCGACCCCGACCGCACTGCCACGGGGATGGGCACGCTCGTGCTGGCGAACGCTCTGCTGGATCGCTCCGCCGGATTCACCGGTGTGGTGCGGACGATCCGGGAGGGGGTCGCGGTCTCGGTCAAGGCCGAGTTCGACGCGTTCGGCAGCGGCGCGACGGACCGGTACCCGGTCGCGCTCGCACCGGAGCAGGCGGTGCGCGCCTACAACTCCCGGCGTCCCGCCGCGCCGGTGGTCGCGGTGCATCCGGCGGAGGGGACCGTCTACCTCGACCATCCCGTCGCCGTACTGGCTCCGAGCAAGGCCCGTGCAGCGCGGCTCTTGTGGCGGGAGCTGTCGGGCGCGGACGTTCGCGATGACGTCCAGCGGCTCGGGTTCCGGGCGCCGGGTGGTGCGGCGTCGCCGCAGGCGCTTCCGGCGGTGCCGGCCGCCGAGGTGCGGCGGATCATGCAGTCGTGGGCGCAGCTGTCGCTCAGCATCCGGATGCTCAGCATCATCGACGTGTCCGGGTCGATGGACGAGCCGGTCGCGCCGGGCGTGACGCGGCTGCAGTCCACCGTGCGGACCGCGCAGGGCGGGCTGTCGCTGCTGCCGGAGGACAGCGAGCTCGGCCAGTGGATCTTCTCCACCGGGCTGGAGGACGGGCGGGACTGGCGGGAGCTGGTGAGCGTGGGGCCGCTGGACGAGCGGCTCGGCTCGGCGACCCGCCGCCAGCTCGTGCTGAGCGCGTTCGCGCGGATCCGGGTGAAGCCGCACGGCGACACCGGCCTGTACGAGACGGTCATGGCCGCCTTCGACTACATGAAGCGCACCTACAAGCCCGAGTACGTGAACTCGGTGCTGCTGTGGACCGACGGCCGGAACGAGGACCCGGGCGGCCCGTCCCTGGCGGAGACCCTCGACCACATGCGCCGCGAGTACGACCCGGAGCGCCCCGTCCAGGTCAACATGCTCGGCTACGGGCGCGGCGTCGACGTCAACGAGCTGCGGCAGATCGCGCAGGTCACGCACGGCGACGCCTACGTGGCGGAGACGCCCGGGCAGATCCAGGGCATCTTCCTCAAGGCCGTCTCGCGGCGCGTCTGCGAACCGGACTGCTGACCTCGTCTGTGTTTGATTCTAGAACTACATTCGAGTTAAGTTAGCGTTCCGTTAGTTGCACCCCGGCACAGGAGAGGGGCCACGGCGTGCGCCGCACCGTATTCAACGAGGACCACGAGGCGTTCCGGGACACGATCCGGGCCTTCATCGAGGCGGAGGTCGTCCCCGTCTACGAGGACTGGGAGAACGCCGGCCACCCGCCGCGCGAGTTCTACACCAAGCTCGGCGAGCTCGGCGTCTTCGGGATCCAGGTGCCCGAGGAGTACGGCGGCGCGGGCGAGACCAGCTTCAAGTACCAGGCCGTGGTCTCCGAGGAGTGCGCCCGGGCCGGGGTGAGCTTCGGCGGCTACGGGGTGCACGTCAACCTCGTCCTGCCCTACCTGCTGAAGTACGGCAGCGAGGAGCAGAAGAAGCGCTGGCTGCCGCCGTTCGTGTCCGGCGAGATGATGACGGCCATCGCGATGACCGAGCCCGGCACCGGGTCCGACCTCGCCGGCATGCAGACCACCGCCAGGCTCGACGGCGACCACTACGTGCTGAACGGCGCCAAGACGTTCATCACCGGCGGCGTCCTCGCCGACCGGGTGCTCGTGGTCGCGCGGACGTCCCCCGCCACGCCGGAGAACCGGCGCGCGGGCCTGTCGATCCTCGCCGTCGACACCAAGAGCGAGGGCTACGCGGTCGGCCGCAAGCTGGAGAAGATCGGGCTGCGCAGCTCCGACACCGCCGAGCTGTCGTTCACCGACGTCCGGGTGCCCGTCGAGGACCTCCTCGGCGAGGAGGGCCGCGGCTTCGAGTACCTCACCCACAACCTCGCCGAGGAGCGGCTCGGCATCGCGACCAGCTCCTACGCCTCGGCCGCCGCCGCGGTCGAGTTCGCCCGCAAGTACGTGCAGGAGCGCACGGTCTTCGGCAAGACGGTGTCGTCGTTCCAGAACACCAAGTTCGTCCTCGCCGAATGCGCCACCGAGGTCGAGGCGGCCCGCTCCCTGGTCGACCGGTGCATCGAGGCGCTGGACGCCGGCGAGCTCACCCCCGCCGACGCCGCCGTCTGCAAGCTGTTCTGCACCGAGGTGCAGGGCCGCGTCGTCGACAAGTGCCTGCAGCTGCACGGCGGCTACGGCTACATCCTGGAGTACCCGATCGCGCGCCTGTACGCCGACGCCCGCGTCACCCGCATCTACGGCGGCACCAGCGAGGTGCTGAAGACCATCATCGCCAAGGACATCCAGGTCTGACGGAGGCAGTGAAGATGACAGGCACCAGGGTCGCCATCGTCACCGGCGCGGCGCGCGGCATCGGCGCCGCCACCGCCGCGCGGCTCGCGCGGGAGGGCTTCGCCGTCGCGGTCTGCGACCTCGACGAGGCCGCGTGCGCCGGGACCGTCGAGGCGATCGCGAAGGAGGGCGGGACGGCCCTCGCCGTCGGCGTGGACGTCGCCGACTCCGCGGCGGTGTCCGCCGCCGTGGCGCGCGTCGCCGCCGAGCTGGGCCCGCCCGTCGTGCTGGTGAACAACGCCGGCATCACCCGCGACAACCTGCTGTTCAAGATGTCCGACGACGACTGGGACTCGGTCATGTCGGTGCACCTGCGCGGCTCGTTCCTGATGAGCCGCGCCGCACAGGAGCACATGACCAAGGCCGGCTGGGGCCGGATCGTGAACCTGTCGTCGGTGTCGGCGCTCGGCAACCGCGGCCAGGCCAACTACTCGGCCGCCAAGGCGGGCCTGCAGGGGTTCACCAAGACCCTGGCGATCGAGCTGGGCAAGTTCGGCGTCACCGCCAACGCGATCGCGCCCGGGTTCATCGCCACGGAGATGACCGCGGCGACCGCCGCCCGCGTCGGCGTCGACTTCGAGGACTTCAAGGCCGCCGCCGCCAAGGAGATCCCGGTGCGCCGCGTCGGCGTCCCCGAGGACATCGCCGGGACGGTCGCGTTCCTGGTGAGCGACGACGCCTCGTTCGTGTCCGGCCAGGTGATCTACGTGGCGGGTGGTCCCCGCGCGTGAGGCGGCGGCCCGCGGCCGGGACCGGGAGGCCACGGAGGAGTCGCTGCGGGCGGCGGCGGTCGCGCTGCTGCGCCGCGGCGGCGTCCTCGCCGGGCTGAACCTGCGGCAGGTCGCCGACGAGGCGCGGGTCAACCGCGGGCTGGTCTACCAGTACTTCGGGTCGCGGCGGTCGCTGCTGCGCTCCGCGCTGTTCCACCGGTCGCGGCCGAACGCCGAGGACGCGGTGGACGCGGCCGGGCTGCCGCTGCGCGAGCGCCTCGCCCGGCTGTTCTGGACGAGCCTGCGCAACCCCGAGCCGGTGCGGCTGGCGACGCTGCTGGTGCTGGACGGCGACGACCGGCCCCGCGTCCTGCTGAACCGGGGCGCGGGCCGCGCCGACCTCGCCGCCGAGGCCGGGCGGGGCGAGCTGCCCGTCGCGGACGTGGAGGCCGTGCAGGCGGCGATCGCGTCCACGATCTACGGGTACACGCTGCTGCGCGAGCACCTCGCCCGCGAGATCGGCCTGCCGGCCGAGGAGCTGGACGAGCGCATGGCCGGCTGCGTGGAGGCCATGTTCGCGCGGCGGGACGGCTAGTACGCCCGGGCCGCGGCGAGCTGCCGGGCGAGGGCCGCCGGGGCGTCCACGAGCGACGGGCCGTACCAGGTGAGGTGCCGCCCGTCGACGAGCGCGACGTCCAGGCCGGGGAACGCCTCGGGTCCGTCGCCGGCGGTGAACCGGTACGGCTCGTCGGGCAGCACGACGAGGTCGGCGCCGGCGGCGTTCAGCTCGTCCAGGGGGATCTTCGGGTAGCGGTCGGGGTGGCCGGCGTAGACGTTGGACACCCCGAGCCGGGACAGGACGTCGCCGGTGAAGGTGTCGCGGCCGACGACCATCCACGGCCGCCGCCAGATCGGCACGACGGCCGCGCGCCGCCGCCGCGGGACCACCGCCGACCAGACCCGGGACGCCTCGTCCAGCCAGCCCGGCACCGGGACCCGGCACGCCTCCGCGAGCATGCGGCGCAGCGAAGCCAGCGCCTCGTCCACGGTGCGGATCTCCGTCATCCAGACCGGGACGCCGGCGGCCCGCAGCGCCGCGACGTCGGCGGGCCGGTTCTCCTCGGTGTTGCCGAGCACGACGTCGGGCCGCAGCCCGGCGATCCGGTCCAGGTCGGGGTTCTTCGTGCCGCGCACGCGCGGCACGTCCAGGCCCTCGGGGCGGGTGCACCAGTCGGTGGCGCCGGCGAGCAGGCCGGGAGCGCTCACCGCGACCGTCTCCGTCAGGGACGGGACGATCGACACGACGCGGCGCACCCGGTCCGGGACCGGGACCGGGTGGCCGGTGTCGTCGCGCGGCGTCATATGTTGCGGCGGTACTGCCCGCCGACCTCGAAGAACGCGTCGGTGATCTGCTGGAGGCTGCACACGCGCGCCGCGTCCATCAGCACGGCGAAGACGTTCTCGCCCGCGCGCGCCGCGTCCTTCAGCGCGGCGAGGGCGGTCTCGGCCTCGTCGCGGTGCGCGCCCTGGAAGGCGTGGACGCGCTCCAGCTGGGAGCGCTTCTCGTCCTCGGTGGCGCGGGCCAGCTCGATCTTCTGCGGGGTGCCGTCGCCGCCCTCGGCCGGGCGGAACGTGTTCACCCCGATGATCGGCAGGGAGCCGTCGTGCTTGCGCTGCTCGTAGAGCATCGACTCGTCCTGGATGCGGCCGCGCTGGTAGCCGGTCTCCATCGCGCCGAGGACGCCGCCGCGCTCGCTGATCCGGTCGAACTCGGCGAGCACCGCCTCCTCGACCAGGTCGGTCAGCTCGTCGATGATGAACGAGCCCTGCAGCGGGTTCTCGTTCATCGCCAGGCCCCACTCCCGGTTGATGATCATCTGGATGGCCAGCGCCCGCCGGACCGACTCGGCCGTCGGCGTGGTCACGGCCTCGTCGTAGGCGTTGGTGTGGAGGCTGTTGCAGTTGTCGTAGACGGCGATGAGGGCCTGCAGGGTCGTGCGGATGTCGTTGAAGTGCATCTCCTGCGCGTGCAGGGAGCGCCCCGACGTCTGCACGTGGTACTTCAGCTTCTGGCTGCGCTCGTTGGCGCCGTACCGGTCGCGCATGGCGACGGCCCAGATGCGGCGGGCCACGCGCCCGAGGACGTTGTACTCGGGGTCCATGCCGTTGGAGAAGAAGAACGACAGGTTGGGCGCGAAGTCGTCGATGTCCATGCCGCGCGCCAGGTAGGACTCGACGTAGGTGAACCCGTTGGCGAGCGTGAACGCCAGCTGGCTGATCGGGTTCGCCCCGGCCTCGGCGATGTGGTAGCCGGAGATCGACACCGAGTAGAAGTTGCGGACGCCGTTGGCGATGAACCACTCCTGGATGTCGCCCATCATCCGCAGCGAGAACTCGGTGGAGAAGATGCAGGTGTTCTGCCCCTGGTCCTCCTTGAGGATGTCGGCCTGCACGGTGCCGCGCACGGTCGACAGCACGCGCGCGCGGATCCGCGCGGCCTCCTCCGCGGACGGCTCGCGCCCGTGCTCCTCATAGAAGGCGTCCAGGCCCTGGTCGATGGCGGTGTTGAGGAAGAACGCCAGGATCGTCGGCGCGGGGCCGTTGATCGTCATCGACACCGACGTGGTCGGCGAGGACAGGTCGAACCCGTCGTAGAGGGCCTTCATGTCGTCCAGCGTCGCGATCGACACCCCGGACGTGCCGACCTTGCCGTACACGTCGGGGCGCTCGTCGGGGTCGCGCCCGTACAGGGTGACCGAGTCGAACGCGGTGGACAGCCGGGTCGCGGGCTGGTCCTCTGACAGGAGCTTGAAGCGGCGGTTGGTGCGGAACGGGTCGCCCTCGCCCGCGAACATGCGGGCCGGGTCCTCGTTGTCGCGCTTGAACGGGAACACCCCGGCGGTGAACGGGAACCTGCCGGGCAGGTTCTCGTTGCGCAGGAACCGCAGCAGCTCGCCGTGGTCGGTGTAGCGGGGCAGCGCGACGCGCGGGATGCGGCTGCCCGACAGCGACTCGCGGGTCAGCGCCGTGCGCAGTTCCTTGTCGCGGATCTTCACGACCTGCTCGTCGCCGGAGTAGGACTCCACGACGGCCGGCCAGCCCTCGATCAGCTCGGCGCTTGCCGGCTCGACGTCCCGGCGGGCCTTCTCCAGCAGCGCCTCGACCTCGCCCGCGTCGGTCAGCTCGGCGCGCACCTCGTCCAGCCGCTGGACGCGCCGCACCGCCGCCACCTGCCGCTCCGTGGCGGCGTGGTAGTCGCGGACGGTCTCGGCGATGTCGGACAGGTACCGCACCCGGCCGGGCGGGATCACGGTCGCGGCGCCGGTGGACACCTTCGTCGCGACGTCCGGCAGGACGCCGTCCGCCAGCTCCAGCCCGTGCTCGCCGAGGAGCCCGCCGAGGTGCCGGTACAGCGCGGTGACGCCGTCGTCGTTGAAGGTGGCGGCGCTGGTGCCGAAGACGGGCATGTCCTCGGGCTTCTGCCCGAACGCCTCCCGGTTGCGGACGAGCTGCCGCGACACGTCCCGCAGCGCGTCGGCCGCGCCGCGCCGCTCGAACTTGTTGATCGCCACCACGTCGGCGAAGTCGAGCATGTCGATCTTCTCCAGCTGGGACGCGGCGCCGAACTCCGGCGTCATCACGTACAGCGAGACGTCCACCAGCGGGACGATCGCGGCGTCGCCCTGCCCGATGCCGGGCGTCTCCAGGATCACCAGGTCGTACCCGGCGGCCTTGCAGGCGGCGACGATGTCCTCGATGTTGTCGGGCAGTTCCCGCGCGCCGCGCGTGGCGAGCGAGCGGAAGTACACGCGGTCGCCGTCCAGGGAGTTCATCCTGATCCGGTCGCCGAGCAGGGCGCCGCCGCCGCGCCGCCGGGTCGGGTCGACGGCCAGCACCGCGACGCGCAGCCGGTCGCCCTGGTCGACGCGGAACCGGCGCACCAGCTCGTCGGTGAGGGACGACTTGCCCGAGCCGCCGGTGCCGGTGATGCCGAGCACCGGCACCCGCCGCGCGGCCGCCGCCTCGGCGAGCCGCGCGCGGTCGTCGTCGGGGAGCTTACCGGCCTGCAGGCAGGTGATGGCGCGCGCCAGGGCGCGCCGCTCCCCCGCGAGCACGTCCGCCGCCGGGACCGGCTCGGCCGCGAGGTCGGTGTCGCAGTCGCGCACCAGCTCGTTGATCATGCCGGGCAGGCCGAGCCGCTGCCCGTCCTCCGGCGAGAAGATCCGCACGCCCGCCCCGGACAGCCGCGCGATCTCGTCGTGGACGATCACGCCGCCGCCCCCGCCGAACACCTTCACGTGCTCGGCGCCGGCCTCCTTCAGGCTCCGCGACAGGTACTCGAAGTACTCGACGTGGCCGCCCTGGTAGGAGCTGACCGCCACGCCCTGCGCGTCCTCCTCCAGCACGGCGTCGACGACCTCGCGGACCGAGCGGTCGTGGCCCAGGTGCACCACCTCGGCGCCCTGCGACTGCAGGATGCGCCGCATGATGTTGATGGCCGCGTCATGGCCGTCGAACAGCGCCGCCGCGGTCACGAACCGCACCGGGTGCACCGGCGCGTGCAGCTCCCCCGTCACCGACCCCACCACCAAACTTTGGACATCCAATATTTGGAAGTTAAAATAGTTTCCGTGCGCGAACACGTCAAGACGGCATACGGTGTTGCGGTGCCCGACACCCCCGACCCCATCGCCGAGGCCCACCGCCAGTGGAGCGCCCGCTGGCCCGAGCACGCCGACCACATGGCGGCCGTGACCTCCGTGATGCGCGCCCAGCAGCTGCTGCTGAGCCGCATCGAGGCCGTCCTCAAGCCCTACGGGCTGACGTTCGCCGCCTACGAGGCCCTGCGCCTCCTCGCCTTCGCCCGCACCGGGACCCTTCCCATGGGGAAGATGGGCACACGCCTCATGGTGCACCCCGCCTCGGTCACCAACGTGATCGGGCGCCTGGAGCGGCGCGGCCTCGTCGGCCGCGGCCCCTCCCCCGGCGACCGCCGCGTCGTCCTCGCCACCATCACCCCCGCCGGCCGCGACCTCGCCGAGGAGGCCACCGCCGCCCTCAACGAGTCCGGCTTCGGCATCGCCGACCTGCCCGCCGGGCAGGCCACCGAGATCACCGCGGCGCTGCGGCCCGTCCGCGTCTGCGCCGGCGACCTCCCCTCGGGCGACCTCCCCTCGCGCGATCCCGGCGACGGCGCGCCGGAGTGACGTCCCGCGGGGTCAGTGGTCGCGGACCCAGGCGTCGATGAGGTAGGCCGCGCGGGGGCGCGCGTCCGGCAGGTAGTGGGTGTCCTTGATGTGGTCCAGGGTCTTGTCGGGCGCCGCGAGGGCGTCGAAGATCGCGCGGGCGTCGCTGTCGTAGACGCACTCGTCGGCGGTGGCGTGGATCACCAGCGACGGGACGCTCACGCGCGCGAGGTGCGGCGCGGCGGTGCACTGCGAGGTGCGCAGGCTCCACATCGACAGCCAGGTGCGCAGCGTGCACGTGGAGCCGATGCCGAACACCCCGTAGTTGGCCCTGGCCGGCTCGCCCAGGTAGCAGCGGTTGGGCTCACGGTCGGACGGCTCGATGGCCGGGTCGATCATCCGCAGGTCCGCCCAGGTGCGGTGCACGTTGAACAGGGCGTCGCGGGCGCGGGTGCCCTTCAGGGCGTCCAGCCGGGCGAGGACCCAGTCGGTGATGCGCTCGTTGCGGGCGCGCTGGGCGGTGCGGTAACGGGCCTGGAACTCGGCGCTGTAGGGCGGCCCGTTCTCGGGGTTGAACGGGTCGAGGGACGGGTCGGCGGACAGGGCGTCGGTCTCGTCGGTGACCGACGGGTCCATCCAGGCGGTGAGGACCTCGGGGCGGCCGGAGTGCGCGGCCAGGGCGATGAACAGGTCCCCGGCGGGCAGGTCCTCGATGGCGGCGACCGGGCGCATCCCGGCGACCGGCGCGACGTTCGGCTCGACGGCTTGCGACTGGTAGGCGGCCATCAGGGAGCCGCCGCCGGAGTTGCCGAGCAGCACGACCCGCTCGGCGCCGGCCCGCTCGCGCAGCCACCGCACGCCCTCGCCGATCTCGGCCAGCGCGTGGTCGAGCAGGAAGAACGCCTCGTTGCCGCGGAAGCGGGTGTTCCAGCCGAGGAAGCCGTAGCCGCGCGCGGCGAGGTGCTCGGCCAGGTAGTGCTCGGAGAAGTCGACGTTGTAGTGCGCCGCGATGAACGCCGTCCTCGGCGGGGCCCCGGCGGGCCGGTGGTACACGCCCTGGCACGGGTGGCCGCCCGCGCCCGCCCGGCCGGCCAGGGGCGACGGCAGCCCCACGAACTCCCTGACGATCTCGCCCATCCGGGGACCCCTCCGCGCTACCGAACCGGGTTCTGATCGTAGGGGGCGGGATCCGGCGGCGGCACCCGTTTCCGGGTGCGGGGAGAACGATCCCTTATGCTGCGGCTCACATCCGTTGTGTCGCGAGGAGGCATGATGGCGGATTCGCCGACAATGACGTACGGCGGTTACCTGCGGCTCGACGATCTTCTCTCCTGCCAGGAGCCGAAGACCCGGGCGCACGACGAGCTGCTGTTCGTGATCATCCACCAGGTCTACGAACTGTGGTTCAAGCAGATCCTGCACGAGGCCGCGCTGCTGCAGCGCCGGCTGGAGGAGGGCAACAGCGCCGGGTCGCTGCACACCGCGCGGCGCATCGCCAAGATCCTCAAGACGGTGGTCGGGCAGCTGGACGTCCTGGAGACGATGACCCCGCGCCAGTTCGCCGCGTTCCGCGACGTGCTCGGCAGCTCCAGCGGGTTCCAGAGCGAGCAGTTCCGCGAGATCGAGGCCGTCCTCGGGCGGCGCGCGTTCCCCGCGTCGGTGCTGCGCGAGGACGAGCGGCTGCGCGCCGCGGTGACCCGCCCGTCGCTGTTCGACTCGCTGCTGCGCTACCTGGACGGCCACGGCTTCCCCGTCCCGCGCGCGGCCCTCGACCGGGACACCTCCGCCACCTGGGAGCCGGACCCCGGCGTCCAGAAGGCCCTCCTCGCCGCCTACGCCGACGAGTCCGGCGCCGCCGCCGAGGTCTGCGAGGCGCTCGTCGACGTCGACGAGGGCGTCCAGGAGTGGCGGTACCGGCACCTGAAGATGGTCGAGCGGACGATCGGCGCCAAGCTCGGCACCGGCGGGTCGGCGGGCGCCGACTACCTGCGCCGCACGCTGTTCGCGCCCGCCTTCCCCGACCTGTGGGAGGTCCGCTCGCAGACCGAGGAGGCGCCCGTCCATGGCGGGTGAGGCGGAGCGGGTCGCGATCGTCGGGGCGGGCCTCGCGGGGTCGCTGCTCGCGGTGCTGCTGGGCCGCCGCGGCATCCCCGTCACGGTGTACGAGCGGCGCCCCGACCCGCGCGTCGCGGGCGCCGAGCGGGGCCGCTCGATCAACCTGGCGGTCTCCGCCCGCGGCCTCGCCGCGCTGGAGCAGGTCGGGCTGCGCGACCAGTCCCTCAAGCAGGCGCTGCCCATGCACGGGCGGATGGTGCACCCGCTGCCGGGCGCGCAGAACTTCCAGCCCTACAGCGCCGACGGCGAGCGCGCCATCAACTCCATCAGCCGCGCCGAGCTGAACCGGTCGCTGCTGGAGGCCGCCGAGGCCACTCCCGGGGTCTCGCTCCGGTTCTCCCAGCGCGTCACCGGCGTGGACGTCGACGCCGGGGCGCTGCTGTTCGAGGACGCCGACCCCGAGCCCGCCAGTGTCGTGCTGGCCGGGGACGGGGCCTACAGCGCCGTCCGCCGGTCGCTGGGGTTCGACCACGAGGCCGACTTCCTGGAGCACGGGTACAAGGAGCTGACCGTCCCGCCGCGCGACGGCGAGTTCGCGCTCGACCCGGACGCGCTGCACATCTGGCCGCGCGGCACCTCGATGATGATCGCGCTGCCGAACCTGGACCGGTCGTTCACCTGCACGCTGTTCTGGCCGAAGGGCGACTTCGAGGCGCTGGCCGCCCCGGCGGACGTCACCGCCTACTTCGCGGAGCACTATCCGGACGTCGCCGGGCTGATGCCCGACCTGACCGACGACTACGCGCACAACCCGGTCGGGTCGCTGGTGACCGTCCGGTGCTGGCCGTGGACCCGGTACGGCGACGGCGCCGTCGTCGGGCTGCTCGGCGACGCCGCCCACGCGATCGTCCCGTTCTTCGGGCAGGGCGCCAACTGCGCGTTCGAGGACTGCATCGAGATCGACCGGTGCCTCACCGAGGCCGGCGGCGACTGGCGGCGCGCGCTGTCGCTCTACCAGGAGCGGCGCAAGGCCAACACCGACGCGATCGCCGAGATGGCCCTGGACAACTTCATCGAGATGCGCGACCGGGTGTCGTCCCCGGTGTACCGGGCGAAGCAGGCCGCGACGCACGCGCTGGAGCGGCGCCTGGCGGGCCGCTACGTCTCCCGCTACGAGCTGGTGTCGTTCTCGACGATGCCGTACGCCGACATCCCGGCCCGCATCAGGCGCCAGAACCTGGCGCTGGGCGCCGCCGTCGCGGGCGGCGCCGCGGGGCTCGGGCTGGCGCTGCGCGCGGCCCGGCGCGCCCGGCGGCGACCGGCCGGCTAGCGGGCGAGGCGGCGCC
>NZ_JBFARO010000153.1:0-18872 GCF_040677125.1 Actinomadura sp. NPDC049382 | reverse complement strand
CCGCCGCGCAGGCCGGGGAGCCGGCCGCCGAGCACCCGGCGGCCGGCGAGCCCGAGCAGCGCGGGCAGCAGGCTGAGCGCGATGAGGACGGCGACGACCACGGCGAACGCGGCGGCGAGGCCCATCTCGGTGAGCAGCGGGATGCCGACGACGGCGAGCCCGGCGAGGGCGATGACGACGGTCAGGCCGGCGAACACGACCGCGGATCCGGCGGTGCCGACGGCCCGGCCGGCGGCCTCCTCCCCGGACCGCCCCTCCTCCAGCTCGTGCCGGTAGCGGGAGACGATGAACAGGGCGTAGTCGATGGCGACCGCGAGGCCGAGCATCAGCGCGAGCGTCGAGGTCATGGAGCTCATCTCGAACAGCCCGGTGGCCGCGGTGATCGCCGCCATCGCGATGCCGACGCCGAGGAGCGCGTTCAGCAGCGGCAGCCCGGCGGCGACCAGCGAGCCGAACGTGATGACCAGCACGACCGCGGCGACCGCGACGCCGATCACCTCGGCGGCGCTCTGCGCGGGCATGCCCTCGGTGGCGGTGCCGCCCATCTCGACCTGGAGCCCGGCGGCGCGGCCGGGGCCGGCGGCCGCGGCGAGCGCGTCCCGCGCCCCGTCGGTCACCTCGATCGGCGACACCTTGTAGGTGACCTGCGCGTAGGCGATCCGGCCGTCCTTCGACACGGCCCCGGCCTGGTACGGGTCGACCACGGAGGCGACCTGCGGGGCGGTCTTCAGCCGGCCGACGACCTGCTCGACGGCGGCCTTCCCGGACGGCTCGGTGACCGTCGACCCGGCGGGCGCGGCGAAGACGACCCGGGCGGTGGCCCCGTCCGCGGACGCCTGCGGCATCTTCCTCTCGAGCAGGTCGATCGCCTGCTGCGACTCGGTGCCGGGGATCGAGAAGTCGTTGGACGTCGGTCCCTTCAGCGCGGCGGCGCCCACGCCGGCGAGGACGAGGAGCGCCGCCCACAGCAGCACCACGAGGCCGCGCCGGCGGAACGAGAACCGGCCCAGCCGGTACAGCAGCGTGGCCAAGGCATCCCCCAGACGGTCGCGAAACGCGGACGGCTCGTCCGCGACCCGTCCACGCTAAACCGAACTTGCCCAGGCGGCAAAATTTCAGGCACTGCCAATTCGCGTGATGTGCATCTCACTGCGCGCCAGGGCGCCGGACGGTTCCGTCGAAGGGGGGCGGCCCGCCCCTAGAAGATGGGGAGGCCGGTGTAGTTCTCCGCCAGGGACGTCTTGGCCGCCTCCGACGACGCCACATAGTCCAGGTGGGAGCGCTGGAGCCGCCGCTCGAAGTCGGTCGCCGCCGGGTCGACGTGCAGCAGCGTCGTCATCCAGTAGGAGAAGTGCTCGGCCCGCCAGACCCGCCGCAGGCACGTGTCGGAGTAGCCGTCCAGCAGCGTCTCCGACCCCGAGGCGTACCGCTCGGTCAGGGCCCGCGCCAGCACGATCACGTCCGAGACGGCGAGGTTGAGGCCCTTCGCGCCGGTCGGCGGGACGATGTGCCCGGCGTCGCCGGCGAGGAACAGCCGGTCGTGGCGCAGCGGCTCGGCCACGAAGCTGCGCATCGGCGTGACCGACTTGTCGGTGATCGGGCCCTCGTGCAGCTTCCAGCCGTCGTCGGTGGCGAACCGCGTCGCCAGCTCGTCCCAGATCCGGGCGTCGGACCAGGCGGCGAGGTCCTCGTCCGGGCTCACCTGCAGGTACAGCCGGCTGACCTGCGGCGAGCGCAGGCTGTGCAGGGCGAAGCCGCGGTCGTGGTTGGCGTAGATCAGCTCCTCGGTGGACGGCGGGACGTCGGCGAGGATGCCGAGCCAGGCGAACGGGTACTCGCGCGAGAACGTCCGCAGGCCCGGCACCGCGGGGCGGCTGACGCCGTGGAACCCGTCACAGCCCGCGATGTAGTCGCAGTCCAGGGTGTGCGTCTCGCCGCCGCTGCGGAACGTCACGCTCGGCGCGGACGCGTCCAGGCCCACGACCTCGGTCTCGAACCGCACGTCGCCGCCGTCCGCCAGCCGCCGGGCCACCAGGTCCTTGACGATCTCGGTCTGCGCGTAGACGGTGACCGTCCGGCCGGTCAGGTCGGTCAGCGGGACGCGGTGCCCGGCGCCGCCGAACCGCAGCTCCAGCCCGTGGTGGACGAGCCCCTCCCGGTCGAGCCGGTCGCCGACGCCGGTCTCGCGCAGCACGTCCGTCGTGCCCTGCTCCAGCATCCCGGCGCGCTGCCGGTGCTCCACGTAGTCGCGGTCCCGGCTCTCCAGCACCACGGACTCGATCCCCCGCAGATGGAGCAGGTGCGACAGCAGCAGTCCGGCGGGGCCGCCGCCGATGATCGCGACCTGGGTACGCATCGAGCCTCCTCGTCGTCGGTTACCCGGCGATGCTGGCGTGCATCGCCGCTGGTTCAGGCTCCGGTCTTCCGCTCAACGGAAAACAGGTCGGGATCGCCGCCCCAGTGCGCGGCCACATCCCGGGACAGGGCCCGCGCCGCCGTCGTCAGCGGCGGCAGCAGCCGCCGCAGGTCGGCGCTGCGCGTGGCCGACACCAGCGACAGCGCCGCCACCACCCCGCCCGCCGCGTCTCGCACCGGCGCGCCGACCGACGAGGCGCCGAGCGTCATCTCGTCCCGGGTGAGCGCGTAGCCGGAGCGGCGGACCTGCTCCAGGGCGCGCCGCAGGTCGTCGGCGGCGGTGATGGACCGCGCCGCGTGCCGGGCCAGCTCCCCGGCGAGGACCTTCTCCCGGACCTCCGCCGGCGCGTAGGCCAGCAGCACCTTGCCCACGCCCGTGGTGTGCAGCGGCAGCATCGCGCCGACCTGCGTGACCACCGGCACCGAGCGGGTGCCGCGCAGCCGCTCGACGATCAGCACGCGGTCGTCGCGGAGCACGCCGAGCTGCACGTTGTCGTGGGTGGCCTCGTACAGGTCCTCCATGTGCGGCAGGGCCAGCTCGCGCAGCCCCGTGACGGCCGGGGCCTGGCTGCCGATGCGCCACAGCCGGGTGCCGATGCGGTACGTCCCGTCCGGGACCCGCTCCAGGAACCCGCCGCCGACCAGCTCCCCCACGAGCCGGTGCCCGGTCGCGAGCGGCAGCCCGGAGCGGCGGCAGATCTCGCTCAGGTTGAGCCGGACGCCGCCCTGGGCGAAGGCGTTCAGGATCGCCATCACCTTGCCGGCCACGCTCACCGGCCGCGCGCGCTCCGCGCCGTCCCCCGCCACCTGCCACCTCCCGCGCGGCCCGCTCCCCGGGCCGGCCGCCCGGAACCCGCCCGTCACTCCCCTTCGTCGAGGACCCGCTGGGCGACGGCGAAGGCCGAGTTCGCCGCCGGTACCCCACAATAGATCGCCGTCTGCAGGAGCACCTCTTTGATCTCCTCGGGCGTCAGCCCGTTGCGGACGGCGGCGCGGACGTGCATGGCCAGCTCGTCCAGATGCCCGCCGGCGACCATGGCGGTGAGCGTGATGCAGCTGCGGGTCTTGCGGTCCAGGCCGGGGCGGCTCCAGATCTCCCCCCAGGCATAGCGGGTGATCATGTCCTGGAAGTCGGCGGTGAAGGCGTTCTTGCGGGCCTCGGCGCGGTCGACGTGCGCGTCCCCGAGCACCTCGCGGCGCGTCCGCATGCCCTGCGCGTGCCGCTCCTCGTCGGTCATCCGCTCCGCGCTCATCCTTCGTTTCCCTTCCATGTGCGCTCCAGGTGCGCGGTGATCTCCTCGGTGACCGCGGCCGGGCGTTCGACGTTCGCCAGGTGGCCGGCGCCCTCCACGACGGCGAGCCGGGCGCCGGGGATGCCCGCGGCCAGCCGGTCGGCGTGGCCGGCGGGCGGGGTGGGGCCGTCCTGCGCGCCCGCGATCACCAGGGTCGGCGCGGAGACCGCGCCGAGCCGCGCCGTGGCGTCGAACCCGGCGAGGGCGTCGCAGCAGGCGGCGTAGCCCTCGGGGTCGGTCGCGCGGAGCATCGCCACGTAGGGCTCCGCGCCGGTGAAGCCGGGGGTGAACCAGCGGCCGGCCGCCGAGTCGGCCACGGGGCCGACCCCGTCGTGGCGGACGAGCGCGGCCCGCTCCCGCCACGGCCCCGGCTCGCCGAAGCGCGGGGACGTGCAGCACAGGACCAGGCTCGCGACGCGGCCGGGGGCGCGCAGCGCGAGCGCGGTGCCGACCGCGCCGCCCAGCGACACCCCGGCGTAGGCGGCCCGCTCGGCGCCGAGCGCGTCCAGGAGGGCCAGGACCCCGCCGGCCAGGTCGTCGACGGTGAACGGGCCGTCCGGGACCGGGGCGCCGCCGTGGCCGGGCAGGTCGTAGCGCAGCACCCGCCAGGCGCGGGTGAGCGCCGGCAGTTGCGGGAGCCACAGGTCCGTGGTGGTGCCGAGGGACGGGCCGAGGACGACGAGCGGCGCGTCCTCCGGGCCGTCCAGGCGGTACTGGGGGACGGTCACGGGCGGCTCCTCCGGTAGGCGTCGAGGGCCCGGCCGACGAGCGCGGCGGCGTTCCCGGTGCCGGGGTCGCGGCCGAGCACGCCGATCAGGTCGTCCAGGCCGGCGCGCATCCGCTCGGGGGACACCTCCAGGCCGGCCAGCAGTTCGGCGGCGGTCTCGGCGGCGCCGCCGGTCAGGCGCAGGCACTCGCGCAGCGGCTGCCACTCGGCGTGCCACTCCCCCGCCGGCCGCTCGTGCGGCGCGGCCTGCGCGGCGAGGACGACCTGCGCCTGCGCCGGCACCTGCAGCGCGGCCGAGCGGACCAGGGCCGACAGCGCGGGGTTGCGCTTGTGCGGCATCGAGGACGAGCCGCCCCGCCCTGCGCCCGCCGCCTCGGCGGCCTCGCCGACCTCGCTCTGCGACAGCAGCCACACGTCGGTGGCGATCTTGCCGAGGGCGCCCGCGGCGACCGCCAGCGCCGACGCGAGCCCGGCGACCGGCGCCCGGCGGGTGTGCCACGGCAGCGCCGGGCACGCGAGCCCGGTCTCCTCGGCGTAGGCGGCGACCAGGTCGAAGGCCCGGTCGCCGAAGGCGTCGAGCGTCCCGGCGGGGCCGCCGAGCTGCACGGGCAGCGGCACGGCGGCCAGCCCCTCGCGGGCCTCCAGGCAGCCCAGCAGCCAGTTCGCGGCCTTGGCGCCGAACGTGGTCGGCAGCGCCTGCCGGCCGAGGGTGCGGGCCGCCATCGGGGTGTCGCGGTACCGCGCCGCGAGCCCGGCCAGGGCGTCCAGCGCCCGGTCGAGGTCGGCGAGGAGGACGCGCCGGGCCCGGGCCGCGACGAGCATCGCGCCGGTGTCGGCGATGTCCTGGCTGGTGGCGCCCTTGTGCACGTGCTCGCCGGCGGGCCCGGCGAGGGCGCGCAGGTCGGCGACCAGCGGCACCACGGGGTTGCCGGAGCCGCGCGCCCGGCGGGCGATCGCGACGAGGTCGAAGCGGCCCGGGTCGGCGGCCGCGGCGATCGCCTCGGCGGCCGCCGCGGGGACGATGCCGAGGCGGGCCTGCGCGCGGGCCAGCGCCGCCTCGGCGTCCAGCATCGCGGTCAGGTAGGCGAGGTCGCTCGTCGCGGCCTCCGCCGCCGTCCCGGCCCGGACGGGGGACAGCAGCCCCGCGTCCGGCCCCGCGCCCGCGCCCCGCTCGTGCCCGTGATCACCGGAGGGCCCGTGCTCGTCAGAAGGCAAGGAAGACCGTCTCCCCTTCCCCTTGCAGCCGGACGTCGAAGCGGTACTCCCGCTCGCCCTCGCGCGCGGCGACCAGCGTGCCGCGCCGCTCCGCCGGGACCTGCGCGAGCAGCGGGTCGGTGGCGTGGGCGGCCTCGTCCTCGGGGAAGTACAGCCGGGTGAAGACGGGCTTCAGCAGGCCGCGGGCGAACACGAGCACGGCGATGTAGGGGGCGCCGCCGCCGGCCGCGCCGGGCTTGAGGGTGCTGAACCAGTAGCCGCCGGCGGCGTCGGTGCCGCAGCGGCCGAAGCCGGAGAACCCGTGCCCGGCCCGGGCCAGCCCGCCGGGGCCGCGGGGGACCGCGCCGTCGGCGTCCGGCTGCCAGATCTCCAGCAGCGCGTCCGGCACCGGCTCGCCGGCGCCGTCGAGCACCCGGCCGCGCACCGTGATCGCCTCCGGCCGCCACGGCGGCACGACCTCCGGGCCACCCGCGTACGGCAGCGCGTAGCCGAAGAACGGCCCGACGGTCTGGGACGGAGTGGTGAGGGGCGGTGTGCTCATCAGACCTCCATCGGGGTGTCGCCGAGGACGATGTCCCACTGGTAGCCGAGCGCCCATTCGGGCGTGGTGGTGTCCAGGTCGAACCGGGAGATCAGCTTCTCCCGGTCCCGCTCGTCCGGGATCGACTGGAAGATCGGGTCGTAGGCGAACAGCGGGTCGCCGGGGAAGTACATCTGGGTGACGAGCCGCTGGGTGAACGCCGTCCCGAACACCGAGAAGTGGATGTGCGCGGGCCGCCAGGCGTTGTGGTGGTTGCCCCACGGGTAGGCGCCCGGCTTGATCGTGACGAACCGGTAGCGGCCGTCGCCGTCGGTGAGGCAGCGCCCGGCGCCGGTGAAGTTCGGGTCGAGCGGCGCCGGGTGGATGTCGCCGAGGTGGTTGTAGCGGCCGGCGGCGTTCGCCTGCCAGATCTCCACCAGCGCGTTGCGCACCGGTCGCCCGGCGCCGTCCAGCACCCGGCCGGTCACGACGATCCGCTGGCCCTGCGGCTCGCCGGCGTGCTGGACGGTGAGGTCCTCGTCCAGCCGGCCGAGCTCCTGGTGGCCGAAGACCGGCGAGGTCAGCTCGACGCTGTCCGGGCCGAGCTTCGGCATGATCAGTTCCTGTGCCGGGGCGCGGAGCACGGTGCTCTTGTAGCCCGGGTACAGGTAGGGCGGGTGGGTCGTGCGCCCCTCCCCGCCTCCGCCGGTCCCTGCGCGGTCCATAGACCTCCCCTTCCCACGTCGCGGACACCGTGCACCCACCCTGGCAGCCCGCGCCGGGTGCGCCGGAACGGGGTTTCCGCCCAATGGAAACGGGGGCGGCCGCTCAGAGGCGCTCGGCCAGCCCGAACAGCGGGAACAGGCTCGTGTCGAAGAACACCGAGGCGTGCGCGACGCCGTGCTCGGTGACGCTCAGCACCTGCAGCTGGTAGGCGCGGTGGACGCCGTCGTCGGCGCGCTTGTAGAGGCCGAACGCGGGCTGCCCGTTCGCGGCGGCCGGCACCATCCGGAGGTCGCCGGGGCCGGGCGCGCACTGGGCGGCGATGAGCCGCACCACGTTCTCGGCGCCGACGAACCACTCGGGGAACGGCGGCATCTCCCAGACGACGTCCTTCTTGAACAGCTCGATGAGCCCGGCGATGTCGGCGTCCTCGAACGCCTTGGCGTACCGCTCCAGGAGGTCGCGCTGGGCGGGGTCGGTCGGCTCGACCAGCTCGTCGCGCATCGGCGCGTCCTGCTCCAGCTGGGTCCGCGCCCGCTGCAGCGCGCTGTTGACCGCCGCCGTGGAGGTGCCGAGCAGCTCGGCGACCTCGGCCGCCCGCCACTTCAGCACGTCCCGCAGGATCAGCACGACCCGCTGCTTGGCGGGCAGGTGCTGCAGCGCCGCGACGAACGCCAGCCGGGTGCTCTCGCGGGCCGCGACGATCGTGGCGGGGTCGGCGGCGTCCGCGCCGAGGACCGTGTCGGGCGCGGGCTCCAGCCACGGCACCTCGGGCGAGGCGACCACGGGCCGCTCCGGCTCCTCGCTCGGCGCGCCGAGGCCCGACGGCATGGGCCGCTTGCCGCGCTGGTCGATCGCGGTGAGGCACACGTTGGTGGCGATCCGGTACAGCCACGTCCGCAGCGACGACCGGCCCTCGAAGTCGCCGTAGGACCGCCAGGCGCGCAGGTAGGTCTCCTGGACGAGGTCCTCGGCGTCGTGGATGGACCCCAGCATCCGGTAGCAGTGCGCGAGCAGCTCCCGCCGGTACGGGTCGGCGAGCTGCTGGAAGTCGCGGTCTGACTGGATCGTGGTGTTCGCCATGGTGATGGTCACCTTCGCGTTCGGCGGCATCGCTCGGACGGCGCGGCCGGACGGCCCCGTCTCCGGCGACCGTAGGCGACCCCACCGACAGAACGCGTGCAACGCCTTCATCCTACGCACGGTCCCGCGGCCGGACCGGGCGCCGCGCGGGTCCGCCGGCTACGCCTCCCGGTGCGGTTCGAGCACCGTGATGCCGGGGCCGGCGGGCGCGGTGAGGGCCGCGGGCCCGTCGCCGAGCGGCAGGACGCGGGCGACGAGGAGGTCGGGGCGCAGCGCGCCGGCGCGCACCAGCTCCAGCATCGGGCCGTAGGCGTGCGCGGGCATCCCGTGGCTGCCGGCGATCTCCAGCTCCCAGGCGATGACCCGGTCCATCGGCAGGTCGGCGCGGCCCGCGCCGGGCGGCAGCAGCCCGACCTGGACGTGCCGGCCGCGGCGGCGCAGCGAGGCCACGGAGGCGCGGGCGGTGGCGGGGCTGCCGAGGGCGTCCAGGGACAGGTGCGCGCCGCCGCCGCTGGCGTCGCGGACGGCCGCGGCGACGTCGTCGTGCCCGGAGGCGTCGACGACGGCGGCGGCGCCGCAGCGGCGCGCCAGCTCCAGCGCGCGCGGCGAGACGTCGACGGCGACGACGCGGGCGCCCGCCGCCGCGGCGATCATGACGGCGGACAGGCCGAGGCCGCCGCAGCCGTGCACCGCGACCCACCGGCCGGGGGCGGCGCCGCCCTGCGCGGTGACGGCCCGGAACGCGGTGGCGAACCGGCAGCCGAGCGCGGCGGCGGTGGTGAAGGGCATCCCCTCGGGCAGCCGCACGAGGTTGACGTCGGCGTTGTGGACGGCGACGTACTGGGCGAACGACCCCCAGTGGGTGAAGCCCGGCTGGGTCTGCTCCTCGCAGACCTGCTGGTCCCCCGCCGCGCAAGCGGGGCAGCGGCCGCACGCGCACACGAACGGGGCGGTCACCCGGTCGCCGGGCCGGTGGAGGGCGACCCCGGCGCCGACCTCCGCGACCGTGCCGGCCAGTTCGTGGCCGGGGACGTGCGGGAAGGAGCGGATGTCGGGGTCGTGGCCCTGCCAGCCGTGCCAGTCGCTGCGGCAGGCGCCGGTGGCCTCGACCCGGATGACCGCGCCGCCGGCGGGCACCGGCGGGTCGGGCAGGTCCCGGACGTCCGGCGGCGCCCGGAACGCGTCGTAGGCGACGGCTCGCACCCCGCGGGCCGCTAGAACTCGAAGCCGCCGGGGCGGCCGTTGCGGTCGGCGATCAGCCCGGCGAGCGCGGCGATGGCGATCTCCGCGGGGGTCTTCGAGCCGATGTTGAGGCCGATGGGGCGGTGCACCCGGGCGATCTCGCTCGCGGGGACGCCGAGCTCGGTGAGCGCCGGGATGTGCGGGGCGGGGTGCCGGGGGTTGCCCATGACGCCGACCCACCGGACGGGCTGCGTCAGCACGTCGCGCAGCACGGGCCCGAGCTCGGGGCGGTGGTGGTCGGTGACGACCACGTCGGCGGTGCCGTCGAGCGGCGGCAGGTCGGCGGCGCCCTCGCGGTCCTTGTCGGGGTCGACGAGGAAGGTGCGGTAGCCGAGGTCGGCGCCGTAGCGCAGCAGGTGGTCGGCGACGGGGCCGGCGAACACCGCGACCAGCGTCCGCTCCTGCGCGGCGGGCGGGACGTCGCCGTGCGCGACGGCGCAGGACGGGTCGTTCTCGTGCGGTGCTCCCATACCCGAAGTGTGCCGCGCGCGGCGGCGGCCGGTCCAGCGGCCACGCCTTCCAGCGGAAAACACCGTTTCCGCAACGTGGCACTCCCCGCACCGGAGGGGGTATGCCTAAACTGCTGGCACCCGGCGCACAGGAGGGGTCGTGATCGCGAGACCGGAGGGCGGTCCCCGCATCGTGGTGGGGGTGGACGACTCCGCGGGCGCCCGCTGCGCGCTCTCCTGGGCGATCGGCGCGGCGCGGCTGCGCCGGCTGCCGCTGCTCATCGCGCACGCGGCGCCGCTGCCGCCGCACGTGTCGGCGGCCGGGCAGCTCGGCTGCGGCATCACCGAGGCGCTGCGCGCCTCCGGCGCCGAGCTGATCGCTCGGCTGCTCACCGAGGTGTCCGGCGGACCGCCGGCCGGGGTGGAGCTGACCGCGCTCGCGCTGGTCGGCGAGCCGGGCGCCGCGCTGGTGCGGCTGGCGGGCGACGACGACATCCTGGTCGTCGGGCACGGGACGCGCGGCCCGTTCTCGCGGCTGCTGCGGCCGTCGGTGCGGCTGCACTGCGCCCGGCGGGCCCGCGCGACGCTGGTGTGCGTCCGGCAGCCCTCGTTCGAGACGCTGCTGGAGGGCCTGGTCGTGCCGGACGAGTCGCCCGAGCACGTCCCCGGCTCGCGTTTCCGCCGACTGGGGCGGCGGCTGCGGCTGCCGCTCTGAGCGGGCGCCGCGCTGTGCGCCCGTTCCCGCCCCGGCCCGGCGCATAGGCTTGCCGCATGCGCAAGTACGTCATCATCGGCGCCATCGGCAGCGGCAAGGGGACGCAGTCGGGACTGCTCGCGCGGGATCTGGACATCGTGCACATCAGCGTCGGGGACATCTTCCGCTGGCACGTCAAGAACCACACCAAGCTGGGCGCGCAGGTGCGGCGGACGATGGCGGCGGGCGAGCTGGTCGGCGACGACCTCGCCGAGAGCGTCGTCCGGCAGCGGCTGGAGCAGCACGACTGGAACTACGGGTTCGTCGTCGACGGGTTCCCGCGCAGCCGGCGGCAGACCGAGTTCTTCCTGGAGAGCTACGACATCGACGGCGTGATCCACCTCGACCTGCCGGACGCGGAGGTCCGCCGCCGGGTGCTCGGCCGCCGGCTGTGCGCGCGGTGCGGGATGGACTACAACCTGATCGCCGACCGCCCGACGCAGGAGGGCCGCTGCGACGTGTGCGGCGGCGAGCTGGTGACGCGCGAGGACGACACTCCGGAGGCGCTCGCCGAGCGGCTGCGCGACTACCACGCCAAGACCGACCCGATCCTGGAGCTGTTCGGCCGCAAGGAGTACGTGGTCACCGTGGACGCGCGGCCGGGCATCGACGAGGTGCAGCGGACGCTGCGCGCGAAGCTCGGGCTCCCGGCGCCCCGGTGACGCCGCCGGTTCCGGCCCTGCCGGCGTCCCCCGTGGTGGAGCTGGCCGACGACCGGGCCGCGCGGCGCGGCGTGCGGCTGTTCCTGAAGCGCGACGACCTCGTCCATCCCGAGCTGCCCGGCAACAAGTGGCGCAAGCTCCGGCACAACATCGGACCGGCCCGCGCGAGCGGGACGCTGCTGACGTTCGGCGGCGCCTACTCCAACCACATCCGGGCGGCGGCCGCGGCGGGGCGGATCTTCGGGTTCGCGACGATCGGGGTGATCAGGGGCGAGGAGCATCTGCCGCTGAACGACTCGCTGGCGTACGCCGAGCGGATGGGCATGCGCCTCACCTACCTGGACCGCGCCGCCTACCGCCGCAAGCACGACCCCGAGGTCGTGGCCGCCCTGCGCGAGCGGTGGGGCGACTTCTACCTGCTGCCGGAAGGCGGCAGCAACGCCCTGGCGCTCAAGGGGTGCGCGGAACTGGGCGCCGAGGTGCCGGGCTTCGACGTGGTGTGCTGCCCCTGCGGGACGGGCGGGACGCTCGCCGGCCTCGCCGCGGGCCTGGCCCCGGGCCAGCGGGCCCTCGGGTTCTCGGTGCTGAAGGGCGACTTCATGGCCGGCGAGGTCGAGCGGCTCCAGCGCGAGGCGTACGGGGAGCGGCGGGGGGACTGGCGCGTCGAGGGCGGCTTCCACTTCGGCGGCTACGCCAGGCGCACCCCGGACCTGGACGCGTTCATCGCCGGTTTCGCCGCCCGGCACGGCGTCGTCCTCGACCGCGTCTACACGGCGAAGATGATGTTCGGCGTGCTGGCGCTGGCCGAGCGCGGCGCCTTCCCGCCGGGTGCGCGCGTGCTGGCCGTGATCACCGGCTGACGGCTGCGATCACCGGCTGACGGCCGGGCGGCCCCGGCGCGGGGCCGCCCGGCCCGGTGTCACGCCGGGGGCAGGTCGACCAGCTCCGCCAGGGCGGCGCGGTGGTGGTCGGGCGTCCCGAGGGCGATCGAGTCGGCCTTGGCGCGCTTCAGGTACAGGTGCGCGGGGTGCTCCCAGGTGAAGCCGATGCCGCCGTGCATCTGCACGCACTCCTCCGCCGCCTTGAGGGCGACGGCCGAGCAGTGCGCCTGCGCCACGGCCACCGCGATCGGCGCGTCCCCGTCCCCGGCCGCGACACAGGACGCCGCGTGCCGCGCCACGGCCCGCGCCTGGGTGATGGACGTCCACAGGTCGGCGAGGCGGTGCTTGAGGCCCTGGTAGGACCCGACCGGGCGGCCGAACTGGTAGCGCGTCTTGACGTAGGCGACGGTGTCGTCCAGGCAGCGCTCGGCGAGCCCGAGCTGCTCGGACGCCAGCATCGCCGCACCGGTCAGCAGCGCCGCCCGGACCGCGTCCAGGCCGTCCGCGACGCGCCGGGCGGGCGCGCCGGAGAAGGCGACGTCGGCGAGGCGCCGGGTCATGTCGAGGGAGGTGACGGCGGTGCGGCGGGCGTCGGCGGCGTCCACGGCGTACAGGCCGTCGGAGGCCGGGACGAGCAGGACGTCGGCGGCCATGCCGTCGGCGACGCTGGTGACCTCGCCGGTCAGCGTCCCGTCCGCCGCCCGCACGGTGGCGGCGGCCCCGCCGGGCGGGGTGCTGAACGGGACGGCCAGGACCGCGATCCGCTCCCCCGCGGCGAGCTCGGCGAGCAGGTCCCGCTCGCCGGCGGCCAGCAGCGCGGCGGTCGCGACCACGGCGCTGGTCAGGAACGGGACGGGCGCGGCGGACCGGCCCAGCTCCTCCATGACCACCGCCGTCTCGCGCCAGGTGGCGCCGGCGCCGCCGAGGTCCTCGGGGACGGGCAGCCCGGCGCAGCCGAGCTGCCCGGCGACGGCCCGCCACAGCTCCGCGTCGTAGGGCGCGTCCTTCTCGACGCCCGCGAGGACGGACGTCCAGGGCGCCTTGTCGTCGAGCAGCCCGCGGACGCCCGCGCGCAGGTCGGTCTCGATCTCGGAGTACAGCAGGTCGCTCATTTGGGCAGGTCCTTCCACGCCACGTCCTTGTCGACGCGGATCTCGCCGGGCAGGCCGAGGACGCGCTCGGCGATGATGTTGCGCAGGATCTCCGAGGTGCCGCCCTCGATGGAGTTGCCCTTGGCGCGCAGGTAGCGGTAGCCGGGCGAGCGGCGGGTGAAGTCGACCTCGGTGGGGCGGCGCATCGTCCAGTCGTCGTAGCGCAGTCCGTCCTCGCCGAGCAGTTCCAGCTCCAGCCCGGAGACCTCCTGGTTGAGCGCGGCGAAGGCGAGCTTGGCGCCCGAGCCCTCGGGGCCGGGCTGCCCGGCGGTGAGCTGCTGGCGCAGCCGCTCCCCGGTGAGCCGGGCGGCCTCGGTCTCCACCCAGGCGCGCAGCAGCGCGTCGTGCAGGCCGGGGGTGCGCAGCTCGGGGCGGTCCCGCCAGAGCGCGGCGACCACGCCGATCATGCCGCCCTCGCGCGGCGCGGCGTTCCCGCCGATCGCGACCCGCTCGTTCATCAGCGTCGTGGTGGACACCTGCCAGCCCTGCCCGACCTCGCCGAGCCGGTGCGCGTCGGGGATCCGCACGCCGGTGAGGAACACCTCGTTGAACTCGGCCTCGCCGGTGATCTGGCGCAGCGGGCGGACCTCGACGCCGGGCGCGGTCATGTCGCACACGAAGTAGGTCATGCCGCGGTGCTTGGGGACGTCGGGGTCGGTGCGGGTCACGAGGATCGCCCACCGCGCCTCGTGGGCCATGGACGTCCAGACCTTCTGCCCGTCGACGGTCCAGGCGTCGCCGTCGCGGACGGCGCGGGTGGCGAGCGCGGCCAGGTCGGAGCCGGCGCCGGGCTCGCTGAACAGCTGGCACCACAGCTCCTCGCCGGTCCACAGCGGGCGCAGGAAGCGGCGCTTCTGCTCCTCGGTGCCGAACGCGAGGATGGTCGGCGCGGCCATGCCGAGGCCGATGCCGTTGCGCTCGGGGTGGTTGGTCGGCGCGCCGACACCGGCGAACGCCCGGTCGACGGCGGGCTGCAGGTGCCGCGGGGCGCCGAGCCCGCCGAGCCCCTCGGGGTAGTGCACCCAGGCGAGCCCGGCGTCGAACCGGGCGCGCAGGAACTCCAGGGGCTCGGTGGCCGAGGGGTCGTGGGCGGCGAGGAACTCGCCGACCCGGCGGCTCAGCTCGTCGGCGTCGGGCGGTGCTGTGCTCACAGGGCGGACCTCCGCGCGGGGCGGCGGGCGGCGGCCGGGCCGCCCGCGAACGGACATACCAACCGGTCGGTATGGCCCGTCCAGCCTAGGAACCGCCGGACCCGCGAGTCAACCGCGCGGCCCGGCGGGGCGCCGGTCAGGCGCCCGCCGCCAGGCCGAGCCCCGAGTGGTCGTGGTAGTCGCGGGACTCCACGATGTGCCCGTCGCGGACCCGCATGACCACGATGTTCGGCAGCAGGAACTCCCGCCCCGTCGCGGTGTTGCGCCCCGCGTACTCGAACTCCGCGATGATCACCTCGGGATCGGCGGTCTGGTGGACGGTGACGTTGCGCGCCGCCATCTCCAGTGGCAGCGTCTCCAGCCGGGCGAAGTGCTCGCGCAGCGCCGCGCGGCCCTCCAGGCGCGCGGCGGGGTGGGCGAACGGCTGCACGACCACCGCGTCCTCCGCGTAGAGGCGCGGCAGGTCGCCGGGGCGCCGCGCGACGATCCCGTCGAGCAGCCGCTGGAAGACGGCCCGGGGGGTGGCGAACTCGGACATGGCTGACTCCCCTACAATCGGAGTTTCTACTCCGTATGCAAAATATGGAGTCAAGACTCCACTTGTCAACGGAAGGCGCCGATGACCTCTCCCGCGTCCGGCAGGCCGCTGCGCGCCGACGCCCTGCGCAACCGCGCCAAGGTCCTCGCGGCGGCCGAGGAGGTCTTCGCCGCCCGGGGCACCTCGGCGTCCACCGAGGAGGTCGCGCGGCGGGCGGGCGTCGGGATCGGCACGGTGTTCCGGCACTTCCCCACCAAGGAGTCGCTCCTGGAGGCCGTGCTGGTCGCGCTGCTGGAGCGGCTCGCCGGCGAGGCCGAGGAGCTGCGCTCGGCCGCCGACCCGGGCGCGGCGTTCTTCGGGTTCCTGTCCCGGGTGGTCGCGCAGGCGGCGGCGAAGCAGGCCGTCACCGAGGCGCTGGCCGAGGCGGGCGTCGACGCCCGGGCCGCCACCGGCCGCGCGGGCCCCGGCCTGCGGGCGGCGCTCGCCGTCCTCCTCGAACGCGCGCAGGAGGCGGGGGCCGTCCGCTCCGACGCCGACCTGGAGGTGGTCATGGCGCTGCTGGTCGGCATGTCCTACGCGGCCGGGCACGCCGGGGCCCGCGAGGACGTCCTGCGGATCGCCTTCGACGGGCTGCGCCCGCGCGCGGCCGCGGAACAGGCCGCGCGCGGGTAGGGCGGCCGCCCGTCAGGCGGCCAGCTCCGCCGGCAGGTCGTCGCGGTGCAGCACGGTCAGCGAGGTGACGGCGCGGGTCAGCACGACGTACAGCCGGGCGAGTCCGCGCTCCTCCGCGGCGGCGATCGCGGCGGGCTCGGCGACGATCACATGGTCGTACTCCAGGCCCTTGGCGAGGGTCGCGGGGATGACCAGCAGCCGGTCGGACCCGTCGGACTCCGGGCCGAGCACCGCGTGCTCCAGCCCGGCCGCCGCCAGCTCGGCCGCGTGCGCGGCGACGTCGGCGTCCGGGACGATCAGGCCGACCGAGCCGGGGCGGGCGAGGGCCGCGCGGACGGCCCCGGCGGCGGCCGGGACCACGTCGGCGACGCGGCGCACCTCCAGGGCGCCGGCGCCGGGCCGCAGCGAGCGCGGCCGCTCCAGGCCGGGCGCGACGTGCGGGAGCAGCCGGGCGGCGTAGTCCAGGACGGTCCCCGGGACGCGGAACCCGAGGGTCAGCTCGGTGACCTCCCCGTCCTGCCCGAGGTGGCCGAGCACCTCCTTCCAGGAGCGGGCCGACCAGGCGGTGGTGCCCTGGGCGAGGTCGCCGAGCACGGTCGCCGAGCCCGTCCCGCAGCGCCGGCCCAGCGCCCGCAGCTGCATCGCCGACAGGTCCTGCGCCTCGTCCACGACGAGGTGGCCGAGCGAGGGCGTCCGGTCGATGAGGTCGCCCAGCTCGTCGAGGAGGGCCCGGTCGGCGGCGGTCCACTTGGCCGACCGGTGCGAGCGCGGCGCCTTCGGCCACAGGAGCGCGGCCTGCTCGTCCTCGTCCAGGACGCCCTTGGCGGCCCGCGCGAGGAACTCGCCGTCCGACAGCAGCCTGTGCAGGACCTGCTCGGCGGTCACCTTCGGCCACACCGCGTCGAGCACCTCCCGGACCGGCCGGCTCCGGGCGACCTGGTCCTGGACGCGGTCGTCGGGCGCCTCGCCGCGCTGCTCCATCAGCACCAGCACCCGGTGCGCGAGCCGCTGCGCGAACGCGGCGCGGCCGGCGCCGTACCGGGTGGTGCCGCGCAGCCCCGCCGCGATCTCCCGGACCTCGTGGTCGGCGAGCCGGAAGCGGACCGAGCCGCGGGTGACGACGAGGCCCTCCGCGGGCTTGCGGACGTGCAGCCACAGGGCCCTGCGCAGGACGTCCGCCATCCGGGCGTCGCCCTTGGCGGCCGACACCGCCGCCGGCTCCTCCCCCAGCGGCGCCCCGAGCAGGTCGTCGATCGTGGCCTGCTCGACCCGGACCTCGCCGAGCGCGGGCAGCACCGCCGAGATGTAGCCGAGGAACGCCCGGTTCGGGCCGACGATGAGGACGCCGGACCGCGACAGCCGCTCCCGGTGCGTGAACAGCAGGTAGGCGGCGCGGTGCAGGCCGACGGCGGTCTTGCCGGTGCCGGGCGCGCCCTGCACGCAGACCGTGCGGGGCAGGTCGGCGCGGACGATCACGTCCTGCTCGGGCTGGATGGTGGCGACGATGTCGCGCATCGGCCCGGTGCGGGGCCGCTCGATCTCCTCGGTGAGGATCCGGGACGGCCCGGCGCCGGCCCCGCCGTCGAGCGGCTCGTCCTCGAAGGCGGTCAGCTCCCCGGCCTGGAACCCGAACCGGCGCCGCAGCCGCCAGCCCATCGGGTCGGCGGGGCCGGCCTGGTAGAAGGCGCGGGAGACGGGGGCGCGCCAGTCCAGCACGAGGGGGCGGCCCTCGGCGCCGTCGTGGACGTGCCGCCGCCCCACGTAGATGACCTCGGGCAGTTCGGGGTCGCCCGCGGCGGCGCGGTCCATCCGGCCGAAGAACAGGGGCGTGCCGGGGTGGTCGGCGAGCGCGGCGACCCGCTGGTCGAGCATCGCCTCCAGGATCTGCCGGCTCACCCAGTCGGCGGCCACGTCGGCGGACAGGCTCGCGGCGTGCTCGCGCATCCGGCGCAGCGCGGCGCGCGACTCGGCCAGGTGGGCGCGTTCGGCGGTGAGTATCTCCGTTTCGTCGGATCCGGCGGGTTCGGCGGGCATGCGGGCAGACCTCCGGCGGTGCGAGGGGCGTACAGGGGAAACCCACAACCTTACCGGCCGCCGGGACGGCCTGGACGGCTCCTTCATCCGCTCCCCCGACGGCCGGATCCAGAGGCGGCGGCGCTTCGCCTTGCCCGGCCGGGCGTGCGTGTGTGACGTTGGGCGCCATGGTGACTTCGACGGGACGGGTGACGTTGACGGGGCGGTCCGCGCTGGTCACGGGAGCCTCGTCCGGCATCGGCGCGGTCGTCGCGGAGGCGCTCGCCGCCGCCGGCGCCCGCGTCGGCCTGGTGGCGCGGCGCAAGGACCGGCTCGAGCAGGTCCTCGCGCGCTGCCGTGAGCACTCCCCCGACTCGGCGATGTGGACCGCCGACCTCGCCGACCTCGACGGGATCGCCGACCTCGCGGCCGCCGCCGAGCGCGAACTCGGCGGCGTGGACGTCCTGGTCAACAACGCGGGGATGCCGAAGCGGCGCCGCGTCCAGGACCTCGCGCCCGCCGAGGCCGAGGACGTGATGCGGCTGAACTACGCCTCCCCGGTGCGGCTCGCGCTGGCGCTGCTGCCGGGCATGATCGCGCGGGGGCGCGGGCACCTGGTGGCGATCGGGTCGGTCGCGGCGCGGCTCGGGCCGCCGCACGAGGGCGCGTACGGGGCGTCCAAGGCGGCGCTGACCGCGTTCTGGGAGAGCATGGCGGTCGACCTCGACGGCACGGGCGTGCAGGTCCACGTGGTCCAGCCCGCGCTCATCGCCGGGACCGAGTTGTTCACGCTGCCCGGCAACGAGCCGCCGCTGAGCGACGTGTCCGACGCGCTGCCGCCGGAGCGGGTCGCCGACGCGGTCCTGGCCGCGCTGGAGACCGGGAAGTTCGAGCAGTACGTGCCGGACTGGTTCGACGAGATGGCGTCCGGCAAGGCCGCCGACGTCGACGCGTTCGTCGCGGGCGTCAAGGAGTGGACGCGCGACCGGCTGGAGCCGCCGCCGCCCTGACCGGAGGCCGTTGCCGCCGCCCGCGCGCGTCAGTAGGGTGTGGATCCCCCAGTGACCCACATCACAGTGAGCCGAGGTGCGGATGGGCATGACCGCTCCAGCGGGGCTCCGGGTCCGCGACGTCACGGTGCGGTTCGGCGCGGTGACGGCCGTGGACGGCGCCGGGCTCACCGCGCCGCCCGGCGCGGTCACCGGCCTGATCGGCCCGGACGGCGCGGGCAAGACGACGCTGTGCGAGGTGATCGCCGGGCTGCGACGCCCCGCGGCGGGCACCGTGCACCTCGGTGACGCCGACCTGACCGGCAGCGCCGCACGCGAGCGGGCCCGGCGCGGCATCGCCCGCGCGGATCCCCGGCCCGGGCCGGCCGGCTCCC
>NZ_JBFARO010000152.1:0-18990 GCF_040677125.1 Actinomadura sp. NPDC049382 | reverse complement strand
TTCTGACGAGTGGCGCCGCGTCCGGCGGCGGCTGGCCCGGGCCGGCGCCGCCGCGGCCGCGCTGCCCGCCGCCGGCGCCGGGATCGTCGTCACGCTCGCCGACGCCCCGCGCCCCGGCCCCGGCGCGCCCGGTGCGCGGCGGCCCCCCGCCGACGCCGGCCGGGTCTATGATCAGGACCTCCAGGTGCTGGTCAACGGGCTCTGGGCGGCGGGCGCCGCCGCGATCGGCGTCAACGGCCGGCGGCTCGCGCCGACCACCGCGATCCGCACGGCCGGCGAGGCGATCCTGGTCGACTACCGGCCGCTGACCGGCCCCTACGAGGTCACGGCGCTGGGCGACCCGGACCGCCTGCGGGACGCGTTCGCGGGCTCGGCCGCCGACCGGCGGCTCGCCGCGCTGCACACGCGGTTCGGGATCCGCTACGCCGTCCGCGGCACGGCCGCGGCGCGGCTGCCCGCGGCGGGCACGGTCCGGCCGCGGTACGCCGGCCCCCGCCCGGAGGACGGCCAGTGAGCGGGGAGGAGGTGGCCCGGGGATGATCGCGCTGATCGGGCTCGTCATCGGGGTGGCGCTCGGCCTCGTCCTGCAGCCGGACGTGCCGCTGTGGCTGCAGCCCTACCTGCCGATCGCGATCGTGGCCGCGCTCGACGCCATGGTCGGCGGCGTCCGGGCCCGGCTGGAGGGGATCTTCGACGAGCGAGTCTTCGTGGTCTCCTTCGTCGGCAACACGCTCATCGCCGCGCTGATCGTCCTCCTCGGCGACCAGCTCGGCGTCGGCTCGCAGCTGTCCACCGGCGTCGTGGTCGTGCTCGGCATCCGGATCTTCGCCAACGCGGCCGGCATCCGGCGGAAGCTGTTCGGCGCATGACCGGCGACCACCCGGACGAGCGCCGGGACGAGCGCCGCGAAGAGCGGGCGCCGCGGGGCCCGCGCGGCCCGCTGCGGCCCCGTGCCCGCCGCCTCGCCGCCGGGCTGCTGTGCCTCGTGCTCGGCTTCGCGGTCGTCGCGCAGGTCCGCTCGACGCGGCGGGACACCGCCTTCGCCACCGCCCGGCAGGACGACCTCGTCGAGATCCTGGCCGATCTGGGTCAGCGGTCCGACCGGCTGCGGACCGACCTCGGCGACCTGGAGGCCACCAAGGCCCGGCTGGAGCGCGACGCCGAGGGCGGGACCGCGCTGGAGGAGGCCCGCGAGCGGGCGACGTCCTACGGCATCCTCGCCGGGACGCTCCCGGCCGAGGGGCCCGGCATCGAGCTGCTGATCCAGGACCCGGCGGGCCGCGTCAGGGCGGTCAACCTGCTGGACGCGCTGCAGGAGCTGCGCGACGCCGGCGCCGAGGTCGTCCAGATCAACGACGTCCGCGTCGGCGTCGACACCTACTTCCTGGACGACCGGGGCGGCGTCCAGGTCGACGGGCGGCTCCTGACCGCCCCCTACCGGTTCCTGGCCATCGGCGACCCCCACACGATGGCCACCGCGCTCAACATCCCGGGGGGCCTCGTGCGGACGCTGCAGGGGGCCGGAGCCACCGTCCTGATCACCCCGCGCGCGAAAGTGGCCGTCGGCGCGGTACGGTCTCCCTAGAGGGAACGAACGGGGGGGACCGGGCGGCCCGCTCAAGCGTCGCGATGGCGGCGGTCCGCGCGGCGGCGTAGACCTGCGATCATCGACGAATGTAGTTTGGTGCGGCCGGTTCACCGTTCCGGTTGACCCCTCGGGTGATAGCCGCGTAAGTTGCGGCGACCGTCGCGTGAGCGGGGCGGTGAGTTGGACCGTGGTCGGGGGCGGGTCCCCGGCATGGGTTGGGTGAAGGATGCGCGTGGCGCAGGCGGCTCCCGCTGCGGCGGGGCGTCCGCGTGCGGCACGCCGATGGTAGGAGGCCGAGCCGATCGATGCCGAGCGTCTACTGCACGCAGTGCGGTCACGCCAACCCGGATGATGCCCGCTTCTGCTCGAACTGCGGCACTCCGCTGACCCGGAGTCCGGCCGCGCCGCCGCCGTACCGCGAGTCGCCCGGCGAGTCCACGTCCACGATCTCCATCGGCGGGTTCGAGGCCCTGGACACCGACACCGGTGCCGAGGAGCAGGCCGGCCCCGACCAGATGGCGATGGAGGCGCTGCCCCCGGGCACCGCGCTGCTCGTCGTCAAGCGCGGGCCGAACGCGGGCAGCCGCTTCCTGCTCGACAAGGACCGCACGTCCGCGGGGCGGCACCCCGAGAGCGACATCTTCCTGGACGACGTCACCGTGTCCCGGCGGCACGCCGAGTTCGCCCGCCAGGGCGGCACCTTCTCCGTCCGCGACGTCGGCAGCCTCAACGGCACCTACGTCAACCGGCAGCGGATCGACCAGGCCGGCCTGTCCGGCGGCGACGAGGTGCAGATCGGCAAGTTCCGGCTGGTGTTCCTGACCAACCCGGCGCACGGCTGACGGGAGAGGCGTTGAACGCGGAGCCGGCCCGGTCCCAGATGACGATCGGGGACGTGCTCGGGCTGCTGCGGCCCGAGTTCCCCGACATCACCATCTCCAAGATCAGGTTCCTGGAGTCCGAGGGCCTGGTCGAGCCGGAGCGCAGCCCCGCCGGCTACCGCAAGTTCGGCTCCGCCGACGTGGAGCGGCTCCGCTTCGTCCTGACCGCGCAGCGCGACCACTACATGCCGCTGCGCGTGATCAGGCGGCATCTGGAGGCCCGCGACCGCGGTGAGAACGTCCCGCCGCTCGGGGACCGCGACGCGGGCCGGCGTCCCCGCACCCTCGTGGCCGCCGACACCACGGCGGCCGACCCCGCCGTCCGCCTCACCCGCCGCCAGCTCCTCGACGGCGCCGGCATCGACGAGGCGCTCCTCGCCCGCCTGGAGGAGTACGGGCTCGTCCACCGCACCGGCGCGTACTACGAGGGCGAGGCCCTCGGCATCTGCCGGGTCGCCGCCGAGCTCTGCGAGTTCGGCTTCGAGGTCCGGCACCTGCGCGCCGTGAAGGCCGCCGCCGACCGCCAGGTCGGCCTGATCGAGCAGATGGTCACGCCGCAGCTGCGCCGCCGCAGCCGCGGCGCCCACGAGGAGGCCGCCGAGACCGCCCACGCGATCGCCGCGCTCTCGGTCCGGCTCCACGCCGCCCTGGTCAGCGCGGGTCTGCGCGAAAGCCTCGACCACTGATCATGGGCGCCGCGGAGGATTTTCCCGCACCCGCGGCGCGACGAGCTGTCCGGGCCTGGGTGTACGTTGGCTACATGGTTCGGTCAGGAATCGATCCGCTGCACGTGGTGATCGAGACAGCGAGAACCAGCAGGGAGCCGCAGTGAAGCAGATGGAGGTCGTCGGCGTCCGGGTCGAGATGCCCTCCAATCAGCCGATCGTCCTGTTGAAGGAGACGGAGGGCGATCGCTACCTGCCCATCTGGATCGGGGCGGTCGAGGCGACGGCGATCGCCTTCGCCCAGCAGGGGGTGCTGCCCGCGCGGCCGCTCACCCACGACCTGTTCCGCGACGTCCTGGACGCCCTCAGCGTCCAGCTCCGCACCGTCAACATCACCGCCCTGCGCGAGGGAATCTTCTTCGCCGACCTGATCTTCTCCAACGGCGTCGAGGTCAGCGCCCGCCCGTCCGACTCCATCGCCCTGGCCCTGCGCACCGGCGCCACGATCTTCGCCAGCGAGGACGTCCTCGAAGAGGCCGGCGTCGCCATCCCCGACGAGCAGGAGGACGAGGTCGAGAAGTTCCGCGAGTTCCTCGACACGATCTCCCCCGAAGACTTCGGCCGGGCCGGCTAGCTCGACCCAGTCTGGCAAGCCGCGGTCGCAAGCGAAGCTTGCTCCCCACGCCCCTCGTCGTTGCGTCCACCCAGGGGCGCCCCTGGAACCCCCGCTACGGGCTCCGCCCATGACTAGGGCGGGGTGTGGCGGGGGTAGGTCTCGTTCGTCAGGCTCCGTCGTTGTGTCCGGCGCCGGGGAGCGCCCCCTGAGGCCTTTCTGTGGGGTGCTGGGTGGGCTCGCTTCTGAGAGTGGTGTCGTGTGGTGTTGGTCACGTGGGTGCTGCGAGTGTTGCTTGTGGGGGATGGGCGTTGGGCGGGTTGGTGAGGGGAATGTGGTCGGACGGGGAGGTGGTGGGTTTGTGGTGGTCAGGGAGGTTTTCTGAGAGGCGACTCGATTACTGTGCGTGACTGTTTGGCGGTTCGTGGGGTGGGGTGGACGGGGGCTTGGTGCGGGGTGGGTAGGTGTGGTGAAGGGCAGTGATAAATGCCGCATCGTCCTGGACCTGGCGGTTTTTGGGGGCCGTGCTTCGGGGTAGGAGTCGGTGGGTGGCGGAGGTGCGCAGTTTGCCCACGTGAAGCCGGTTCATCCGGGCATGCGACGCGCCGACGATGAACGTTGACCACACCCTGACCGGCACCTACCGTGCTGGTGGAACACCCGTGGTGTAATTCGTCAAACCCCCTTGACGAACCGCCACGGGATGATAGAAGCCGGAGGTCCGCGTGGCGGTGAGCAGCGGCGAGGGCAAGGCGACCCCCGACAGGCACGTGGCGTCCCGCCGTGCCGGAGAGCAGGGGCTGCTCTTCGACACGCAGGTGTCCGCGCCGCCGGAGGATGTCGGCTACCGGGGCCCGACGGCGTGCGCCGCGGCGGGGATCACCTACCGGCAGCTCGACTACTGGGCGCGCACGAAACTCGTGGAACCGAGCGTGCGCGCGGCGCAGGGATCGGGCAGCCAGCGGCTGTACAGCTTCCGCGACATCCTCGTGCTGAAGGTCGTGAAGCGGCTGCTGGACACGGGCGTGTCGCTGCAGCAGATCCGGACGGCCGTGACCCACCTGCGGGACCGCGGCGTCCAGGACCTCGCGCAGATCACGTTGATGAGCGACGGCGTCAGCGTCTACGAGTGCACGTCCGCTGACGAGGTCGTCGACCTGCTGCAGGGCGGGCAGGGCGTGTTCGGCATAGCGCTGGGCCGGGTGTGGCAGGAGGTGGAGGGGAGCCTCGCGCAGCTCCCCGGCGAACGCGCCGCCGCGGACCCTATCGAGCACCCCCACGATGAGCTCGCCAACCGGCGCCGCGCGCGCCGGACCGGCTGACGCTCAGAGCGCCTCCTTGCGCTGGAGGAAGGCGAACGCCCCCCAGCCCGGCAGCACGGGCAGCCACAGCGTGAAGAGCCGGTAGAGCAGCACCGCGGACGTCGCGGTCTCCGCGGACAGCCCGGAGATCGTCAGCGCCAGGGTGAGGGCGCCCTCGACGGCCCCCAGACCGCCCGGCGTCGGCGCCGCGGACCCGACCGCGTTCGCGGTGAGGAACACCAGCACCACCGTCGTCCAGGGCAGCGACCCGCCGAACGAGCGGATCGACGCGTCCAGGCACAGGACGAACGCCAGCGTCAGCAGCAGGCTGCCGCCGATCCCGGTGAACAGCTTCGTCGGGGACTGCAGGACGTCCACCAGGCGGGGCACCACGCCGGAGAACATGCTCCGCAGCCGCGAGGTCACCACCCGGCGGACGCGGGGGACCGTCAGCGCCAGCCCGGCGACCAGGCCCAGCGCCAGCACCGCGATCACGATGGTGCGGGACGGCGCCAGGTCCTGCGTGGCCTTCGCCGTCGAGCCGGTGATGAACCCGAACAGCACCAGCAGCAGGATGTGCGTGACCAGCCCGACGAGCTGCGACGCGCCGACGCTCGCGACGGCCAGGGCCGGCCGCACCCCCGAGCGCTGCAGGTAGCGGGTGTTGACCGCGACGCCGCCGACGGCCGCCGGCGCGACCAGCTTCACGAACGACGCGGCGAGCTGCACCAGCACCGTCCGGCCCAAGGGCAGCCGCTCTGGGACGAACCCCATCAGCATGAGCGCCGCCCCGACGTAGGTCAGCGCCGCCGCGCCGAGGGCCGCGGCGACCCAGTGCCAGCTCGCCGTGGCCGCCAGGTACCCGACGTCCAGGCTGGTCACCTGCGGGATGACGATGTAGGCGGCGATCGACAGCGCCACCACGCTGAAGATCGTCCTCGGCCGGAAGCGCTCCAGCCGGGCCGGGGCCGCCTCGGTCTCCGGCTTCAGCCGGACGATCTGCTCCCGGATGCGGGTGAGCAGCTCCCGGTCGCGCCGCAGCGCGGCGCGCGTCGCGCGGGACAGGGCCACCCGCTGCAGCAGCGGCACCGCCCCGCCGAGGGCCTCCTCGCCGAGCACGGACGCGGCGGTCCGCACGGCCCGCTCGGGGCCGGCCCGCAGCGCGAGGGTCGTGAGGAGCTGCGCCAGGTCGAGGCGCAGCACCAGGTCGCCCGCGGCGGTCTCCCCGGCCCGCAGGTCGGTGACGTAGGCGAGGCCGTCCTCGCCGATCAGCAGCGCCCGGTCCTCCAGCCGCCGGTGCGCGAGCCGGCCGCCCTGCAGCGCCCGGAACTGCCGCCAGACGTCGGTCAGCAGCTCGTCGGTGACCTCGCCGTCCGGCACGTCGCCGAGCCGCCGGCCCGGCACGTGCTCGTAGGCCAGCAGCGCCGCCTCCGTGCCGACCTCGCAGGTGCCGGCCAGCCGCGGGGTCCGCACGCCCGCCGCGTCGACCGCGTACGCCATCAGCGACTCCTGCTCCAGGGACCGGCGCAGCGACCGCAGCGTGCGCCCGCTGGTCGCGGCGCGCAGCCGCAGCAGCCGCCAGATCCGGTACAGCAGCCCGGCGGTCTGCTGGTCCCGGTCCAGGACGCGGACCTCCAGGTCCCAGTCGCCGTGCGCGCCGCGCCCCGCGGGCACCCGGGCGCCGTACCCGCCGGCGGCGGACGGGCCGAGGACGACGCCGTAGCGGCGGCCGTCCTCGGTGTCGTCGGCGGGCTCGTCCAGCCGCGCGCCCCGCTCCGGCCGCATCCCGAGCCGCTCCAGCGCCGCGACCACCGCCGTCCCGGACGGCCGCGGGTTCGGCGTGCCGACGGCGTACAGGGTGCCGTGGCCGATGGCGCGGCCGAGGAAGTAGGTGGCCGCGAGGGCGGCGACGGACGCGTACGACGCGGTGAGCCCGGTCAGCGCCGCCAGCCCGATCATGATCCAGGTCGCCGCCTGCCAGCGGGTGCGCCCCGCCATCCCGACGGCGGTGGCGAACGCGATCACGGGGGCGATGTCGGTGTGCACGGGCGCGGTCTCGGTGCCGCCCCAGATCAGCGAGTCCAGCACGCCGCCGGGGGCGGCCCGCACCACCAGGTCGTCCAGCCCCACGGTGATACCGAAGGCGATCACGGCGGCCAGCAGCGCGATCGCGACGCGCGTCCCGTCCTTGTGGAACAGCCGCTCCACCGCGAACGCGACCGGCACCGCCAGCACCCCGAAGCTGGACACCAGCGTCGCGAGCGTCAGCAGCAGCCGGGGCGCGTGCGCGGTGCCCTCGGCGATGTCGGTCTGCAGGCCGTGCGTGGTCTGCTGCGCGATCGACACCAGCAGCATCACCGCCGCGAGCCCGGCCAGCGACGCCGCGAACCTGATCGCGTCGGTGGGCCGGCGGATCCGGTCCGGCAGGGCGGGCTCGTCGACCGGCGCCCCGGCGGGCGCGCCGCGCGCCGCGCGCACCGCGCCGTCGTGGGTCTGCGTCACGCCGCTACCGCCCGGGCCGTCCGTCATCGTGATCAGCGTCCCAGAACCGGCGGCGCGCCGTCGAGCGCCGGGACGCCTCCCGGCCGGTCGCGCGTGCACCCCGCAGCCCCATCTCCGCCCCCGTGGCCCGAGGTCCGTCTTGTCCCAGGTGAATCAGCACATCGTACCGGCCGGTACCGGTCCGGCACCGGGGGACGCCCTCCGTGTCCGCGGCGGGGGGACCCCGTCCCGCCGGGGCCCGCGGCGGCGGCCGGGACCGGTCTTTGGGTAGGGTTCGTTCAGGACATGCCGTCGACCCTGGGCGGGAGAGCCCCCGCGCCGCCAGCGCGGGGCGCCGAAGGGGCAACCTCCCCGGAACCTCTCAGGCAAAAGGACCGCTCGGGCGAGGCACCTCTGGAAAGCAGGCGTCGTTCCCCGCGCGCGGGGAACGCGGCTCACCGAAGGGGAAACCCCGCCGCGCGGGTGAAGCTCTCAGGTGCCGATGACAGAGGGGGAGACCGGCCGCCGGCCCGCGCGCCGGCGGTGGCCCTGAGCGACCGCAGCAGCCAGGAGGCTCTCCATGACCGCGCAGTTCTTCGCCCCCGTGGCTTCGCCGCAGCACGCCCGCGCCGCGTTCGCCGACCGGCACATCGGCCCCGGCCCGGCCGACCGCGACCGGATGCTCGCCGCGATCGGCTACTCCGGCGCCGAGGCGCTGATCGACGCCGCGGTCCCCGCCGCGATCCGCACCGCCCGCCCGCTGGACCTGCCGCCCGCGCTGAGCGAGCCCGCCGCGCTGGCCCGGCTCCGCGAGCTGGCGTCCCGCAACACCGTGCTGACCTCCATGATCGGGCTCGGCTACCACGGGACGACGGTCCCGGGCGTGATCCTGCGCAACGTCCTGGAGAACCCGGGCTGGTACACCGCCTACACGCCGTACCAGCCGGAGATCTCCCAGGGGCGGCTGGAGGCGCTGCTGAACTTCCAGACGGTGGTCGCCGACCTGACCGGCCTGCCCGTCGCCAACGCCTCCATGCTGGACGAGGGCACCGCCGCCGCCGAGGCGATGGCGCTCGCGCACCGCGCGTCCAGGCGCAAGGACCCGGGGACGTTCCTCGTGGACGCCGACGCGCTGCCGCAGACGATCGAGGTCGTCCGGACGCGCGCCGTCCCGCTCGGCATCGAGGTGGTGACCGCCGACCTGTCCGAGGGCCTCCCGGACGGCGACTTCTTCGGCGTGCTGCTGCAGTACCCGGGCGCGTCCGGCGCCGTCCGCGACCTGGAGCCGGTGATCGCGCAGGCGCACGAGCGCGGCGCCAAGGCCGTCGTGGCCGCCGACCTGCTCGCGCTGACGCTGCTGCGCCCGCCGGGGGAGTCGGGCGCCGACATCGCGGTCGGGTCGGCGCAGCGGTTCGGCGTCCCCTACGGGTTCGGCGGGCCGCACGCCGGCTACATGGCGGTCGGCGAGGGCCTCCAGCGGCAGCTGCCCGGACGCCTCGTCGGCGTGTCCGTCGACGCGGACGGCGCCCTCGCCTACCGGCTGGCGCTGCAGACGCGCGAGCAGCACATCCGCCGGGAGAAGGCCACCAGCAACATCTGCACCGCGCAGGTCCTCCTGGCCGTGATGGCGAGCATGTACGCGGTGTACCACGGCCCCGAGGGGCTCGCCGCGATCGCGCAGCGCGCCCACCGCCGGGCCGCCGAGATCGCCGCGGGGCTGCGGGCCGCCGGCGTCGAGGTCGTGCACGGCGCCTTCTTCGACACCGTCCTCGCCCGCGTGCCGGGCCGGGCCGCCGAGGTCGTCGCCGCCGCCCGCGAGCGCGGCGTCAACCTGCGCCCGGACGGCCCCGACCGCGTCGGGATCGCCTGCGACGAGACGACGCTGCCCGAGCACGTCACGGCCGTGCTGGAGGCGTTCGGCGCCGCGCCCGCCGGCGACGCCGCCGAGGCGATCCCGGACGCGCTGCGCCGGGAGAGCCCCTACCTGACGCACCCGGTGTTCCACGCGCACCGCTCCGAGACCGCGATGCTGCGCTACCTGCGCCGCCTCCAGGACAAGGACATCGCGCTCGACCGCTCGATGATCCCGCTCGGCTCCTGCACGATGAAGCTGAACGCGACCGCCGAGATGGAGCCGATCACCTGGCCGGAGTTCGCCGACATCCACCCGTTCGCGCCGGTCGACCAGGCCGCCGGCCACCTGGAGCTGATCGGCGAGCTGGAGGACGCGCTCGCCGAGATCACCGGGTACGCGAAGGTGTCGGTGCAGCCGAACGCCGGCTCCCAGGGCGAGCTGGCGGGCCTGCTGGCGATCCGCGGCTACCACGCGTCCCGCGGCGAGGAGCACCGCGACGTCTGCCTGATCCCGTCGTCCGCGCACGGCACCAACGCCGCCAGCGCGGTCATGGCCGGGATGCGCGTCGTCGTCGTCAAGTGCGACGAGGGCGGCAACATCGCGCTGGACGACCTGCACGCCAAGATCGAGCGGCACGGCGGGCGGCTCGCCGCGATCATGGTGACGTACCCGTCCACGCACGGCGTCTTCGAGGAGACGATCACCGACGTGTGCGCGGCCGTGCACGCGGCGGGCGGCCAGGTCTACGTCGACGGCGCCAACCTCAACGCCCTCGTCGGCCTCGCCCGCCCCGGCGAGTTCGGCTCGGACGTCTCCCACCTGAACCTGCACAAGACGTTCTGCATCCCGCACGGCGGCGGCGGCCCGGGCGTCGGCCCGGTCGGCGTCCGCGCGCACCTCGCCCCGTTCCTGCCGAACCACCCGCTGCGCCCCGAGGCCGGCCCGGACACCGGCGTCGGCCCGATCTCCGCCGCCCCGTGGGGCTCGGCGGGCATCCTGCCGATCTCCTGGGCCTACATCGCGATGATGGGCCCGGACGGGCTGCGCGCCGCGACCGAGGGCGCGATCATCAGCGCGAACTACCTCGCCGCGCGGCTCGCCCCGCACTACCCGATCCTCTACACGGGCCGCAACGGGCTCGTCGCGCACGAGTGCATCGCCGACCTCCGCAAGATCACCAAGGAGACGGGGATCACCGCCGAGGACGTCGCCAAGCGGCTCATCGACTACGGCTTCCACGCCCCGACCCTGTCGTTCCCCGTCGCCGGCACCCTGATGATCGAGCCGACCGAGTCCGAGGACCTCGCCGAGCTCGACCGGTTCTGCGACGCGATGATCGAGATCCGCCGGGAGATCCAGCGGGTCGCCGACGGCGGCTACGACCGCGAGGACAACCCGCTGAAGAACGCCCCGCACACCGCCGCCTCCCTGGTCTCCGACGACTGGAAGCACGCCTACACCCGCGAGGAGGCCGCCTACCCCGTCCCGTCGGTGCGGGAGGGCAAGTACTGGCCGCCCGTCCGCCGCATCGACCAGGCCTACGGCGACCGCAACCTCGTCTGCTCCTGCCCGCCCCCCGAGGCGTTCGAGGACTGAGGGGCCGGGGCCCGGGCCCCCGCCGGGACGGATATGTGATCTTGGTGGGGGTTTCGGGGTGTCGTCGCGGGACGCGGGGGCGCCGGGTCGCTAGTCTCTGTGCGGACTTCCACGAACCCCAGAGGGCAGGGGCCGATGAGCGAGTTGCCGGACGAGACGGCCGACCCGGCGCGGATGTGCGACGAGGCCCGCGGCCTCGCCGAGGGCGGTGCCGCCGGGCAGGCGGCGCTGCTGTTCGAGAAGGTGCTCGCCATGGGCGAGACGCCGGTGCGGGCGCGGGCCGCGCTCGGCCTCGCCGTCGTCCTCGACGACGCCGGCGAGGTGGAGCGGGCCCGGGAGGCCGACGGCGTCGCGATCGCCACCGGCGACCCCGAGTACGGGCCGCGCGCCGCCTACCACCTGGCGCTCACCCACGAGCGGGCCGGCGAGCCGGAACGGGCCGCGCCCGCCTGGCGCGCCGTGGTCGGCTTCGGCAACCCCGCCTACCTGCCGCCCGCGCACCTGGCGCTGGCCCGGATCGCCGACGACGGCGGCGACTTCGACGCCGCGCGCGAGCACTGGGAGGCCGCGGTCGCGACCGGCGACGCCGAGTACGGGCCGCTCGCCGCGCACGACCTCGCGCAGCGGCTGCTCGAGCGCGGCGACCCGGCGCGGGCGCAGAAGACGCTGGCCGCCGGGCTGCGGCTGATCGACCGCGACGCCGCCCCGTACGCCTACGCGCGGCTCGCCGTCGCGCTCGGCATCTCCTACCTCGACCAGGCGATCGGCGCGTTCGGCGCGGCGCTGGCGGCGGAGCCCGCCGACCCGGAGACCGGGCCGCTGGCCACCGAGCTGCTGGCGCGGACGCTGCCGCTGCGCGGGCGCGGCGGCGAGGCCGGGGAGGTGTGGCGGCGCGGGCTCGCCGAACCGGGCACCGCGCCGCAGGTGCGGGCCAGGCTGCGCCGCGACTTCGGCGAGGACGACGGCGACGCCGACCTGTGGTGGGAGCCGGTCGTCGAGCAGGCCGTGTCGGAGGGCACGCTCCCGGCGCTCGCCGGGGAGGCGTTCGGCGCCCTCGACCACATGTACGCGCTGCTGGCCGTCCGGTACGCCGAGCGGCGGGGCGACGAGGCGCACGCGGTGCTCGGCGGGGCGGTCCGCGTCCCCGACGGCTACCCGTGGGGCCCGCTGCTGCACGAGAGCTTCGCCGAGCGGCTGCGCCTGGCGACGGGCGCGCCCGTCCCGGAGTGGCCGGACGGCTAGCCCGGGGGAGCGGGCCGGGCGGCTAGTCCGCGATGGCGCGCTCCGCGACCACCTTGGTGATGCGGGCGCGGACGAGGTACTCGGTGGGGACGGCGTTGCGCGCCCCGAACTCGGCGCCGCGCTCCGCGCCCATGTAGCGGCCGCCGATGAGCGTGGCCCAGTGCCGCATCTCGTCCAGGTCCTCGATCAGGGCGGCCTCCGCCTGGAGCTGCACGTACGAGAACGGCGGGGTCTGGTCGTCCACGCAGACCGACAGGCGCGGGTCGCGGGCCAGGGCGCGGCCCTTGACGCTGTGCCGGCTCGTGTTGAACAGAAGGTCGTCCCCGTCGAGGACGAACCAGATCGGTGTGACGTGCGGCGTCCCGTCCTTGCGGATGACGCCGGCCTTGCCGGTGCGGGTGCCCTCGCTCACGAACGCGCGCCACTCGCCGTCTGTCATCTTCTCCATGCGCCCAGTCTGCCGCAGAGATCATCTGGCGCGGCCGTTACGGTGGTCGCATGGAGGTCACGACGGCGCACGGGCCCGCCGAGGTGGTGGTGGACGAGGTGCGGGACGCCGCGTTCCTGCTGGTCCTGACGCACGGGTCCAACGGGAGCGTCGACGCCCCCGACCTGCTCGCCGTCCGCGAGGCCGCGCTCGGGCTCGGCGGCGCCGTCGCGCGGGTGACGCAGCCGTTCCGGTTCGCGGGCCGCCGGGCGCCCGGCGCGCCGGTCAGGCAGGACGAGGCGTGGCTGGAGATCGTCGGGCCGCTGCGGGAGCGGTTCGCGGGCGTCCCGCTCGTGCAGGGCGGCCGCAGCAACGGTGCGCGGGTGGCGTGCCGGACGGCGGCGGCGGCCGGCGCGGCCGGGGTGGTGGCGCTGGCGTTCCCGCTCCACCCGCCCGGCAAGCCGGAGAAGACGCGGGTGGGGGAGTTGCGCGGGGCCGGTGTGGAGGTCCTCGTCGTCAACGGCGACCGCGACCCGTTCGGCGTGCCGGACGCGGCCGACGCGGCGCACGTCGTGGTCCTGGCGGGGGAGCGGCACGACCTGAACAAGGATCCCGCTGCGGTCGGCCGGGCGGTCGAGCCGTGGCTGCGCAAGTGGGCGTCGCGCTGACCGGTGCCGGACACGCGAACGGCCCGTCCGGTGCGGACGGGCCGGGAGTGACGGCTCGATCCGGGCCCGGTGCGGGCCCGGAGGGCGAGGGCGGGTGGGCGTTGCCCCGAGGATGATCACCCGCTTGGACTAGTCCCCCGTGGAGACCGGTCAAGCGGCCGACGGCGCCTGCAGGTCGGTCGGCCGGTGCGGTGCGATGACTCCCCCGTCGGGCAGCAGCTCACCGGTGTCCTCGAAGAGCACGACGCCGTTGCACAGCAGGCTCCACCCCTGCTCGGGGTGCGCGGCCAGCGTGCGGGCTGCGTCGCGGTCGGGTGCGTTGTGCGAGGGACAGGGCGGCTGGTGCGGGCACATGGCGTGCCTCCGGTCTCAACTACTGGTCGGTGGTGGTGCTTTCCTTTATGACGCACCCCAGTGTGGAGTGGTTCGCCCGGACCGGCTATAGCCCGTTGGGACGGTTGTCCTTTGGTACCGGAGTACCGGTCGGGTGTGATCACCCTCACTCCGAGGTGTCAGGCATAGGGTCTCTCCCGCGCGATAACGGACGAAGAACGACACGCCGCCGGGAGCGAAACCCCTACGATGTCGGCGGGGAACGCCCTGAGGGCGTTGGGGGGAGTGAGGCCGATGCGGGTCGCGTTGTCCGTCGCGTGCTTCGACGACGCGCTTTTCCCTGATACGGGGAGGGCCGTGACCGTCCTTTTGGAACGCCTGGGGCATGAGGTGGTATTCCCGACCGGGCAGACCTGCTGCGGGCAGGTCCACTGGGCGGCCGGCTACCACCGGGAGGCCGCCGGCCTCGCCCGCGCGTACGCGGCCGCGTTCGAGGGCGGGGACGTCGTGGTGGCGCCGTCGGCGTCCTGCGCGGCCGCCGTCCGGGCCGACTACCCGCGGATCGCGCGGGCGGCCCGCGACCCGGGGCTCGCCCGCGCCGCCGAGGGCCTGGCCGTCTACGAGCTGAGCGAGTTCCTCGTCGACGTCCTCGGCGTCACCGATGTCGGCGCCTACTTCCCGCACCGGGTCACCTACCACCCGTCGTGCCGGTCGCTGCGGTCGCTGGAGGTCGGCGACCGGCCGCTGCGGCTGCTGCGCGCGGTGAAGGGCCTGGACCTGGTCGAGTTACCGGCCGCGGAGGAGTGCTGCGGGTTCGGCGGCGCGTTCGCGATGAAGAACGCGGACGTGTCGGTCGCGATGGTCGCCGACAAGATCCGGCACGTCCGCGGCACGGGCGCGGACGTGGTGTGCGCGGTCGACGACTCCTGCCTCGCCCACATCGGCGGGGCGCTGTCGCGGCTGCGCGCCGGGGTGCGGACCATGCACCTGGCCGAGATCCTCGCCGCGACGGGGCCCTCATGACCGGCGGCGCGACCGGCGGCGTGACCGGCGGAGCGACCGGCGCCGCGCCGGGCGGGCCGGTCCCGCTCCCGATGCCGAAGTTCGCCGCCGCCGCGCGTCCCGCGCTGGCCGACACCGGCCTGCGCCGGAGCCTGCGCGGCGCGACCGCGCGGCTGCGGGGGCGGGCGGCCGCGGCGGCCGCGGAGCCCGCCGACTGGGAGGACCTGCGCGAGGCCGGCCGCGCCATCGGCGAGGAGGCGCTGCTCAACCTCGACGCCCACCTGGAGGACCTGGAGCGCGCCGTCACCGAGGCGGGCGGCACCGTGCACTGGGCGGCGGACGCGGCCGAGGCGCGCCGCGTCGTCACCGGCCTGGTCCGGGCGTCGGGGGCGGGGGAGGTGCTGAAGGCGGCGTCGCTGACGCTCCGGGAGATCGGCCTGGACCGCGCGCTGGCCCGCGCGGGCGTGGCCGTCCAGGAGACCGCGCTCGGCGACCTGGCCGTCCGGCTCGGCGAGGACGAGCCGTCCCATCCGCTGTCTCCGGCCGCGCACCGCGACCGCGCCCAGGTCGCCGAGCTGTTCCGGCGCGGGATGCCCGCCGCCGGCGCCGACCTGCCCGACGACCCCGAGGCCCTCGCCGGCGCGGCCCGCGCCCACCTGCGCGACCGGTTCCTGCGCGCCCGCGTCGCGGTGACCGGGGCGAACTTCCTGGTGGCCGAGACGGGCACGGCCGTGGTGGTCGAGTCCGAGGGCAACGCGCGGATGTGCCTGACGCTCCCGGAGACGCTGATCTGCGTCGCGGGCATCGACAAGGTCGTCCCGACGTGGGATGACATGGAGGTGTTCCTCCAGCTGCTGCCGCGGTCGTCGACCGGCGATCGGATGACGCCCTACGTGTCGTCGTGGACGGGGGTGACGCCGGGCGACGGGCCGCGCGCGTTCCACCTCGTCCTGCTCGACAACGGCCGCACGCGGGCCCTGGCCGACGAGGTCGGGCGGGCCGCGCTGCGCTGCGTCGGCTGCTCGGCGTGCCTGAACGTCTGCCCCGTCTACGAGCGGACGGGCGGCCGCCCGTACGGGCCGGTCCACCAGGGCCCGATCGGCGCGATCCTCACCCCGCAGCTGCGCGGCGTGGAGAGCGCGGCCATGGCGTCCCTGCCGTACGCGTCCACGCTGTGCGGGGCCTGCGCGGACGTCTGCCCGGTGAAGATCGACATCCCGGACGTGCTGGTCCACCTGCGCGGCCTGGTCGTCGACTCGCGCCGCCGGCGGCCCGTCCCGCCGCCGGAGATGGTGCTGATGCGGGGCCTGGCGTGGACGATGGGCGACCCGCGCCGGCACGAGGCCGTGCTGCGGCGCGGCACCCGGTGGGCGCGGCTGCTGTCGCGCGGCGGGCGGATCCGCCGCCTGCCGGGGCTGCTCGGCGCGTGGACGGAGGCCCGCGACCTGCCGGCGCCGCCGGCGGAGAGCTTCCGCGCCTGGTGGGACAGGACCCGGGCATGACCGCGCGGGAGGAGATGCTGCGCCGGGTGCGCGAGGCGCTCGGCGGGTCGCGGGGCGCGCATCCGCCGGTGCCGCGCGGCTACGCGCGCCGGCTGACCGGGCCGCAGGCCGCGACGCGGGCGGACGTCGTGGCGCTGTTCACCGAGCGGGTCGCCGACAACCGGGCCGCGGTGCGGCACGTCGGCGCCGACGAGCTCGGCACCGCGGTGGCCGCCGCGCTGTGGGGGCGGGAGGCCAAGCGGATCGCCGTCCCGGCGGACCTGCCGTTCGGGTGGCTCGCGGAGCTGGACGGGGTGCGGGCGCTGGCCGACACCCCGGCGCTGGACCTGGACGCCCTCGCCGCCGTCGACGGCGTGGTGACCGGCTGCGCGGCGGCGGTGGCGCAGACGGGCACGGTGGTGCTGGACGGCGGCCGCGCGCAGGGCAGGCGGGCGCTCACCCTGGTGCCGGGCTACCACCTGTGCGTCGTCCACGCCGACCAGATCGTCGGAACGGTCCCGGAGGCGGTCACGCGGCTGGATCCGGCGCGGCCGCTCACCTGGATCAGCGGCCCGTCCGCCACCCACGGCGTCGAGGGGGTCCGGGCGGAGGGCGTGCACGGCCCGCTGCACCTGGAGGTCCTCGTCGTCGAGGACTGACCGGACCCGCTCAGCGCACCCCGGCGATGATGAGGTCGAGGCCGGCGGTGAAGCGGGCGTCCCAGTCGACGACGCGGTCGGCGCCGTCCTCGTTGGTGCCGCGCACCTCCAGGGCGGTGTGGCCGATCACGTAGCCGAGCAGCGTGTGCGCGGCGACGGCGGCGGTGTCCTCGGCGACGCCGCCGCTCCGCATGACCTCGCGCAGGGACGCGACCGTGGCGGTGAGCGCGGCGGGGTTGCGGCGGGTGACGACGAGGGGGAGGACCCCGGCGTGGGCGATCAGCCTGTCCCGGTAGCCGGCGGCCCACTGGCGCAGGGCGTCCTGCCAGCGGCCGGCGGAGGCGCCGCCGGAGGTGTCGGCGGGGGCGGCGGCGACGTGCGCGACGAGGCCGTCGAGGAGCTGCTCCTTGCCGCGGGGGAGGTGGTGGTAGATCGCCATCGCCTCGACCTCCAGCGCGTCGCCGAGGCGGCGCATCGTGAGGCGGCCGAGTCCCTGGCCGTCCACGATCCGCAGGGCGGCCTCGATGATCCGCTCGGTGGACAGGGGGGCGCGGTGCTGGGCGTTGATGCTGGGCTGCCGGACCATGAGCAGTTACCTTACTATGTAAAGGCGCGCGGCCGGGTGTCCGCCGCGCCGACACGCCGGAACCCCCGAGTACGCTTACCTGGATCGGACAGTCGGATCGTCGAGGGAGTACCACCATGCCGCTGGGCCGCCGGGTGAGCAAGGACGTCGCGGAGCCGTACGAGGCCGACCAGCGGCTGGCCGCCGAGTACGAGGACAGGCTCGCGGCGGCCGGCGACGCGGAGCGGGAGCTGCGGGACGCGCAGGCCGCGGGCGCGGCCGGGCCGGAGCTGCGCGCGCTCACGGTCGCGTTCGACAGGGCGATGACCGCGGTGCTCGCCGCCGCGGAGGCGTCCGAGCGGGTCGCGATGGGCCCGAAGGTGTACGCGGGCGCCGGGCAGGACGCCAAGACGCGCCGCGCCGCCGAGATCGCCTACCGCAAGGCCAAGGCGCGCCCGGCGGTGCGCCCGTGGACCGACGAGGTCGACCGGCTGCGCACCGCCCGCGAGGCGCACCGGCTGAGCTTCAAGACGGTGCCCGCCGCGCTCGGCTGAGGTCCCGGACCACGTGTGACGACACAGCGTCACCGGGTGGCACCCGCCACCGAACTTTGAGAGTCTGCCCTCTCGGGGAACGCCGGGGCGCCCCCCGCCGCCATAGCGTGCGCGCGGACGCGTCCCGGCGGAGAGGGCACACGGTGCTCTGGACGTTGGGGGATGTCACGTGGAGCGCACGCCGCCGGACCGGTGCCGCGTACTCGAGTCCTACCAGGACGGCGTCACGGCGATCCGCGCGCTGGCGGAGCGCGCCGGCGACTGGGACGTGCCGACGCCCTGCGCCGACTGGCGGCTGATCGACCTGGCGGGGCATCTGCGCTGCGTCGCGGAGAACTTCCTGGAGTACCTGCAGGACGCGCCCGACAGCCGGCTGGCGACGCTGTTCGCGCAGGAGGCGGCGACGGCGGTGCTGATCCGGCAGCAGGCGCGGCAGAACGCGGCCGAGCTGGCGGTGCTGCCGCCGGAGCCGGGCCCCGACCGGATCATCTCGTTCGGGGTGTCGGCCGGCGCGTACGCCGACCTGATGCCGGACATGTGGGACCGCACCCATCTGATCTACCGGGGCACCAAGTACACCGTCGGCGACCACGCGGGCGCGGCGTGCGTCGAGTGGCACCTGCACGCCTGGGACATGGCCCGCGCGATCGGCGCGGACTACCGGCCGCGCGACCCGGACCTGCTGGTGTCGGCGTGGCACTGGGGCGTCCCGCACCTGCCGCTGGAGCCGGGCGACGCGTGGGAGGCGGTGCTGCGCTCCTCGGGCCGGTCGCCGCGCTGGCCGGAGCCCGACGACCGGCCCGGACGGCCGCGGCCCCGGCGGGCGGCCCGTCAGACGCCGTCCGGCCGCCCCGGCCGGGCCCGCAGGTAGACCAGCCACGTGAGCGCGCAGCACACGGCGTAGAAGGCGATGAACGACAGGTAGGCGCCGTCGCCGGTGCCGTAGGTCAGGAACGACTGCCGGAAGGCGATGTTGACCAGCACGCCGCCGAACGCGCCGACGGCGCCCGCGATCCCGATCAGCGCGCCGGACAGCCGGCGCGCCTCCTGCTCGGCCGCCGCCGCGCTCGCCGCGCCGG
>NZ_JBFARO010000151.1:0-19162 GCF_040677125.1 Actinomadura sp. NPDC049382 | reverse complement strand
TTGGCGGGGGCCCCCGGCGCCCACACCCCCCCAGTATATCTATTTTTACCCGGGGGGGCCCCCCCCCCCCCCCCCGTGGGGGGGGCCCCCCCCCCCCACGCCCCCCTCCCGGCTCAGGTCCTTCTTTCCGTACCGGTTGGTGCGGGGGTCTGTTTTTTTGGGGCTCCGCCCCTCGCCCCCCGCCCAGTTCGGGTTCGAGTGGTGCTGACAGGTCCCTCCCAGCTCAGGTCTTCCTTTGGTGCCGCATGTGCGGGGTTCTGTTTTGGGGCTCCGCCCCTCGCCCCCTTCCGGCTTCGGTTCTTGTGGTGGTGGCGGGGTGTGCGCGGGTTCGTTGCTCGGTGGGCTGGTCGGTGTCGCTGCTTTGGCGACGTGTTGCCGTGGGCCCATGGCTCGGCGAACTGGGGGCGTTTCTGGGCGGGGTGCGGGTGGTGGGGGTCAGGTGTCGCAGGCGATGCCGTCACCGTCGCGGTCCAGGTCGTAGATGTCGGAGCCGACCACGCGGACCGGGCCCTGGACGTAGGCGGGGCCGTTGCCGCTGCCGCCTGCGCAGTCGACGTCGCTCGCGATCGGGACGCAGGCGCCGCTGTAGTTCGGGTCGCACGAGCGGGCTCGCTTGGTGCCCACGGCGATGATCCGGGTCACCGGAGGTCTGGTGATCTTCTCGCCGAGCAGTTTGCGGGACGTCTCCGTGCCGTCTTTGTACGTGACCTCGTAGGTCAGCGTCTTCACCCCGGCGACGCCCTTTCTGCGCACGCGGGTCTTGCCCGCGGCGAGGGTGGGGTCGTTCGTTTTCGTGGTCTTGAACGAGATCTTGCGGGTGGTGGTGATCTTGCGCTTCACCATCGCCGGAGTAGTGGGCGTGGTGGTGGGCGCTGTCGTGGCGGGGGTGGTCGCCGGTGCCGTGCTCGCGGACGACGGTGATCCGGACGCCGCCGCTTCGACGGGGGCGGCGGCGTTCGAGTCGCAGGCACCCAGCAGCAGAAGGCCGCCGGTCGCCAGGCCGGCGATAATGCGTTTCATGAATTCCCCCTTTGTTGGAGGAAATCGTGGTGCGTGGCGTCTTGCCGGTCAATGTGGGAATTGGGCCGTTTGCGGTCAGGCTCCGGCCAGCAGGTCGCGGTGGCGCTCCATCAGGTCGGCGATCGGGCGGGGCGGGCGGCCCGTGAGGCGCTCGACGGTGTCGGTGAGGGGCTCGCCGTAGCCGGCGCGGAGCGCGGTGCCGAAGGAGACGATCATGCCGCGGACGTCGTCGGGGACGCCGGCCTCGCGCAGAACGGCGTCGAAGCTCTCGTCGTCCACGCTCTGGTAGGCGACGGGACGGCCGGAGACCTCGGCCGCCAGGGCGGTCAGGTCGGCGAAGCTGAGCAGTTCGGGACCGGTGACGTCGTAGGTCTGGCCCTCGTGGCCACTGGAGGTCAGCACCTCGGCGGCTACGGCGGCGCAGTCGTCGCGGTGGACGAAGGCGCCGCGGGCGTGGTCGGTGTTGTCCACCAGGACGCCGCGGGCGATCGCGGGCGGGAGGATCTGAGTGACGGGAGTCTCCGCATAGAGGCCGTTGCGCAGATAGGTGACGTCGAGGCCGGACTCGTCGAGGAGTTCGTGTGTCCGCAGGTGGTCGGGGACGACCGTGGACGGGCAGTCGGGATCGACCATGATGTACGACGTGTAGACGATATGCCGGATACCTGCACTCTTGGCCGCATTTATGGCGTTCTTGTGCTGGGTGACGCGATGGCCCAGTTCATGGAGGCTGACGAGGAGGAGCCGGTCGCCGCCCTCGAACGCGGCGGGCAGCGACTCCGGGCGGTCGTAGTCGCCGTACCGGACGGTCACGCCGCGATCCGTGAACTCGGCGAGCGCGGCCGGATCGCGGGTCACCATGACGACGTCACCTGGCGGTACCTTTTCCAGAGCGTATTTCGCGGTCGCGCGGGCGAGTTGCCCCGATGCACTGGCGATGACGATCCTCATCATGTTCCTCGATCGGCCGGGCGGCGCGGTGGACTGAACTATGGCAGTCGGCTCCGCACCGGCGCCAGGAGTGGGGACATGAGCAGGTGGTCTCGGTGTCGTGGTGGCGCCGCGCCCCCTGCCGAGGTTTTGGCGGGGGCGCGTGGGCGTGGGTCAGGTGACGTCGGCGCCGAAGACCTCGAGGGCCTCGGTCACCGGTTGGAAGAACGTGACGCCTCCGCTCTGGCAGTCGCCGGAGCCGCCGGAGGTGAGGCCGAGGGCGGTGTCGCCGGCGAAGAGGGGGCCGCCGCTGTCGCCGGGCTCGGCGCAGACGCTGGTCTGGATCATGCCGGTGACGGTGCCCTCCGCGAAGTTCACCGTGGCGCCGGTGGCGAGGACGCGGCCGGTGCGGACGCCGGTGGTGCTGCCGCTGCGGACGACGCGCTGGCCGACGACCGCCTCGCCCGCCTGCGTGATGTCCACCGCCTGCCCGTTGTAGAGGTTGACCGCGCCCTCGCCTGCGGCGCCCTCCTCCGCGCGGACGAGCGCGAAGTCGTTGCCGGGGAAGCTGCTCTGCACGGTGGTGCCGAGGGGCTGCCCGCCCTGCTGGTCGGAGGTCCAGGTCTGCACGGCGTTGCCGCAGTGCCCCGCGGTCAGGAAGAACGGCTGCCCGCCCCGTTCGACGTTGAAGCCGAGCGAGCAGCGGGCACCCTGGCCGAAGATCGGGTCGCCGCCTAGGGCGAGGGTGTGCAGGCGGCCGGGGAAGCGGACCATCCGGACCGCCGTGCCCATCCGCTCGGCGGTGCGCTGGACGGCCGCCATCCGGGCGCCGGTGACCGACGCGTCGGTCCAGACGGTGACCTTCGAGGTGGCGGGATCGACGGCCCAGCCGGTGCCGGGGATGTCGGCGAACGAGCGGCGCAGGTCGGCGGTGACCTCGCGCAGCCGCGCGGGGCTGCGGCGCGTCATCTCGGGGACGGCGCCCGCCGCGCGGACGGTGGCGGCGTCGGTCTCGTTGGTGACCGTCACGACGGGCCGCCCCGCGGAGTCGATGTAGGCGCCGGCTGTGCGGTCGCCGAGCCGGTCCGCGAGCCGGGCGGCCGTGGCCGCGGCCCGGTCGGTGCCCTGGGCGGTCGTGCGGCGGCCGGCCTGGGCGTCGCCGGCGAGGCTCGCCGCGCGGTCGCCGGAGTCCGACTGGGCGTGCACCACGTACAGCGCGCCGGCCAGGAGCCCGGCGGATCCGGCGGCCGCGGCGGCCGTCGTCACCGCCGTGCGCAGCCGGCTGTTCCTCACGCTCATGAACCCTCCCGGTTCCGGGGCCTCGATCTACGCGTGGGGATACGCGCCCCGGTGGGAGGGAGTTCAATCCGTCCGGGCGCCGCTCCGGCGCGGTAGGCCGCGGCCCGCCCTTGACGGGTACATATTCCACGCTTTAAATCATGCTGTGAATTAACCCGGATCTGAGGGGCCCCGCTCACCACCCCACCCTCGAAGGAGATGCGCATGCATCCCGTCCCACCGCGCGCGCCGGCCAGGAGATCCTGGTCCGCGGGCGTCTTCGCCCTGCTGCTCGCCGTCGCCCTCGCCGTCCCCGCCGGACGCGCCACCGCGGCGGCGTGCGGGTCGGCGGACGCGGCGCTGAACCGCCCGGCCACCGCCTCGTCCACCGAGAACGCCTCCTTCCCCGCCTCCGCCGCCGTCGACGGCAACCCGGCCACACGCTGGTCCAGCGCCTTCAGTGACCCTCAATGGCTCCAAGTCGATCTCGGTGCCAGCCAGGACGTCTGCCAGGTTGTTCTGAACTGGGAGGCGGCCTATGCGACTGCCTTCCAGATCCAGGTCTCTGGGGATGGCAACGCCTGGACGACCGTGTATGCCGCTGCTAACGCCACCGGCGGGAACCAGATTCTCAACGTCACGGGCACTGGTCGCTACATCCGGATGTACGGCACCGCCCGCGCCACTCAGTGGGGCTACTCGCTGTTCGGCATGGCCGTGCACACCGGCTCCGGCGGCACGCTGCCCGGCGGCGGTGACCTCGGGCCCAACGTGATCGTGTTCGACCCGTCGATGAGCGCGTCCGACATCCAGGGCAGGCTCGACGCGGTCTTCCGCGAGCAGGAGGGCAACCAGTTCGGGACGGCCCGGTACGCGCTGCTGTTCAAACCCGGCAGCTACAACGTCAACGCGAACATCGGCTTCTACACCTCGATCGCCGGCCTCGGCCGCAACCCCGACGACGTCACCATCAACGGCGGCGTCACCGTGGACGCCGGCTGGTTCGGCGGCAACGCGACGCAGAACTTCTGGCGGTCCGCCGAGAACCTGTCGATCACCCCGACGGGCGGAGCGGACCGGTGGGCGGTGTCGCAGGCTGCGCCGTTCCGCCGCATCCACGTGCGCGGCGACCTCGACCTCGCGCCCACCGGCTACGGCTGGGCGAGCGGCGGCTACATCGCCGACTCGCGGATCGACGGGCAGGTGCAGCCGTACTCGCAGCAGCAGTGGCTGACGAGGGACAGCCGCATCGGCGGCAACCTCAACGGCGTGTGGAACATGGTGTTCTCCGGTGTGGAGGGCGCGCCCGCGCAGGGCTTCCCGAACCCGCCCTACACGACCCTGGACACCAGCCCGGTGACGCGGGAGAAGCCGTACCTGTACGTCGATTCCGCCGGCGCCTACCAGGTGTTCGTCCCGGCGCTGCGGCGCAACTCGCGCGGGACGACCTGGTCCGGCGGCGCCACTCCCGGGACGTCGATCCCGCTGTCGCGGTTCTACGTCGCCAAGCCGGGCGACTCCGCGACGACCATCAACACGGCGCTGGACCAGGGCCTGAACCTGCTGTTCACGCCCGGCATCTACCACCTCGGCCAGACGATCGACGTGAAGCGGCCCGACACGGTGGTGCTGGGCATCGGGTACCCGACGCTGATCCCCGACAACGGCGTCACGGCGATGACGGTCGGTGATGTGGACGGTGTCAAGCTCGCCGGGCTGCTGTTCGACGCCGGTCCGGTCAACTCGCCGGTGCTGCTGCGGCTCGGCCCGGACGGCTCGTCCGCCGACCACGCGGGAGATCCGGCGTCGGTGCAGGACGTGTTCTTCCGGATCGGCGGCGCCGGGGCCGGCAAGGCGTCGAAGAGCCTGGTCGTCAACAGCGACGACGCGCTCCTCGACCACATCTGGGCGTGGCGCGCCGACCACGGCTCCGGCGTCGGCTGGACGGTCAACACCGCCGACAACGGCGTCATCGTCAACGGCGACGACGTCACCGCGTACGGGCTGTTCGTCGAGCACTACCAGAAGTACCAGCTGGTGTGGAACGGCGAGCGCGGCCGGACGGTCTTCTTCCAGAACGAGATGCCGTACGACCCGCCGAGCCAGTCGGCGTGGCGGAGCGACTCGCCCGACGGCTACGCCGCCTACAAGGTCGCCGACTCGGTGACCGCCCACGAGGGCTGGGGCCTCGGGAGCTACTGCTACTTCAACGTCAACCCGTCGATCGTGGCGGCGCGCGGGTTCGAGGTGCCGAACCGGTCCGGCGTGCGGTTCCACGACCTGCTGACCGTGTCGCTGGGCGGCAACGGCGTCATCCGGCACGTCATCAACGACACCGGGCCGGAGGCGTCCGGCACGGCCACCGTCCCGGCCAACGTCGTCAGCTTCCCCTGACGACCGGTCTTCCTCCCTTCGGGCCCGCGCCTCGGGCGGGCCCGAAGGGGGTCCCTCACATCTCCTGACCACTCCCTCGAAGTGGAGATGCCAGTGAAGCTCCCCTCGGCAATGACCGCCCTCGCCCTGATCGTCCCGGGCTGCCTGGCGCTGACCGCTCCCGCCACCGCGGCGGCGTGCGGGTCGGCGGACGCGGCGCTGAACCGCCCGGCCACCGCCTCGTCCACCGAGAACGCCTCCTTCCCCGCCTCCGCCGCCGTCGACGGCAACACTGGAACCCGCTGGTCCAGCGCCTTCAGCGACCCTCAGTGGCTCCAAGTCGATCTGGGAGCCAGCAAGGACGTCTGCCAGGTCGTTTTGAACTGGGAGGCGGCGTATGCGACCGCCTTTCAGATCCAGGTCTCTGGGGATGGCAACGCCTGGACGACCGTATACACCGCCGCCAATGCCGCTGGCGGGAACCAGATCCTCAATGTCACGGGCACTGGTCGCTACATTCGTATGTACGGGACCGGTCGCGCCACTCAGTGGGGCTATTCGCTCTGGACGTTCGGCGTCCATACGGCGGATTCGACGCCGCCGGCGGACGATTTCTGGGGTGACACCTCGACCATTCCACCGGCGCGGAACGTCCTCACGGTCAAGGTCCTCAACCGTACGAACGGGAAATACCCCGACAGCCAGGTGTACTGGAGCTTCAACGGGCAGACCCACTCGATCGCCGAGCAGCCCTACCTGGACATGCCGGTCAACTCGGCCGGGCGGATGTACTTCTACCTCGGGTCGCCCACCAGTCGCTACCAGGACTTCATCGAGTTCACGGTCGGCTCCGACGTGTTCAACGGCAACACCACCCGCGTCGACGGATTCGGGCTGAAGCTCGCCATGCGGCTGCACGCCCATGACGGGTACGACGTGTCGGTGGGCGAGGACCAGGCCACCTTCGCCGAGGACCGCGCGGCCACCTTCCAGCGGTTCGTCGACGAGGTCCCGGCCGAGTTCGACTCGCTCGCCGCGGTCGAGGCGCCGTACCGGATCCCGTCGCCCGGGAACGCGGCCGTGTTCCGGCCCGGCGGTGCCCACGCCGACTACTTCACCGGGTACGCCGCGTCCGTCGGCGTCTCCGCCACCACCGCCGAGGTCACCGGCTGCGCGGGGCCGCTGCGGGAGGACGCCGCCACATGCTCGGCGATCAACCGGCATGTGGCGCAGCTGCCGCGGTCGCAGTGGTCCGACCCGTCGCTGTTCTACAAGGCGACACCCGCGAACTACTACGCGAAGTTCTGGCACGACCACGCGATCGGCGGTCTCGCGTACGGCTTCCCGTACGACGACTACGCGGGCCGCTCGTCCTTCGTCTCGCACGGCGACCCGCAGTACCTGCTCGTCGCCGTCGGCTGGTAGGCCGGGAGGGTTCGATGACGCTGACTCAACGGATCGCTAGCGCCTTCTCGGCGTTAGCGGTGCTTGCCGCGCTCCTGGCCGTTCCGCCCGGCACCGCCCATGCGGCCACACTGCTCTCGCTGAACAAGTCTGCGACGGCCTCGTCCACCGAGGGCGCCGCCTACCCCGCCTCCGCCGCCGTGGACGGCGACACCGGAACCCGCTGGTCGAGCGCCTTCAGCGACCCGCAGTGGGTGCGGATCGACCTGGGTGAGAGTAAGAGCATCAGCCAGGTTGTTTTGAGTTGGGAGGCGGCTTATGCGACTGCCTTTCAGGTTCAGGTGTCCGGTGATGGAAGTGACTGGACGACCGTGTATGCCACCGCCAATGCCACTGGCGGGAACCAGACCCTCAATGTCACGGGCACTGGTCGCTACATCCGTATGTACGGCACTGCCCGCGCCACCGGCTACGGGTACTCCCTCTGGGAGTTCTCGGTGTACGGCGACGGCGGGTCGGAGCCGCCGCCGCCCGGGACGACGCCGATCTCGGCGTTCAAGCAGGTGGCGGCGTCATCATGGGAGGGCGGCAACGCCCCGGCGGCGGCGCTGGACGGGCGCGTCACGACCCGCTGGTCGAGCAGGTTCAGCGACGACCAGTGGCTGCGGGTCGACCTGGGCGGAACGGCCGCCATCACCGGTGTGACGCTCGACTGGGAGGCGGCCTACGCGACCGGCTACCGCCTCGACGTCTCCGACGACGGGACGTCCTGGACGACCGTCTACTCCACGACCACCGGCAAGGGCGGAATCGAGAGGCTCGCCGTCACCGGCAGGGGCCGCTACATCCGGTTCACAGGGACGGCCCGCGCCACCGGCTACGGCTACTCGCTGTGGGAGTTCCAGGTCTTCGGCAGCGTCGACTCCTCGTCCACCGCTCCCCCGCTGCTGTCGCCGCCCACCAGGGCACCGGCCACGACCGGCCAGTTCGCGCTGGCGGCGCCCGCCGACCGCGCGATGGTGACGAGCACCCGCCGCCCGGCGCTGTCGTGGGCGGCGGTGTCCGGCACCGCGCGCTACGAGGTGTGGCTCAACGTCAGCCGCACCGACTACGACTTCACCGCGTCCGGCCCGCTGCTGGACCTCTACACGAAGGTCGCCGAGACGACCGGGACGGGCTACACCCCGTCCTGGGACATCGGCGACCGGTGGACGTACCGGTGGTTCGTCGTCGCGGTGAGCGGTTCCGGTGCCCGGACCACGTCGGACGTCCGCACGTTCAGCGTCTACCTCCCCGAGATCGAGACCGTCGACGACGGCGTGGCCGTCGTGAACGGCGCGCGCGACCTCAACAAGAACGGCTCGATCGAGCCGTACGAGGACTGGCGGCGTCCTGTGGAGGAGCGCGTCGCCGACCTCCTCGGGCGGATGACCGCCGAGGAGAAGGCGTACCAGATGTTCTACAACGCGCAGGCGTACCCGCGGTCGGGCTGGCATTTCGGCCCGGCGCAGCCGGACGACCTGGACGCGGTGCTGCGCGGCGCGGCCGGAACGCGCCTCGGGATCCCGCCGGTGTCGGCGGGCGACACCATCGCCGGGTACGAGACCACCTATCCGCTGCAGAGCGCCCTGGCCGCCGCGAAGGACTACCCGCTCGACCACCGGCTCGGCGACATGCAGCGCCGCGAGCAGCTGGAGGTCGGGACGCGCGGCGTGCTCGGGCCGCTCGCCGAGGTCGGCACCAAGGTGCTGTACCCGCGCATCCAGGAGGGCAACGGCGAGAACGCCGAGGTCGCTGCGGCGCAGGTGCGCGCGCTGGTCGCCGGGCTGCAGGGCGGGCCGGAGCTGAACCCCGGCTCCGTCCTCGCGACCGTCAAGCACTGGCCGGGCGAGGGCGCCGGCGGCGAGGCCGGCATCACCTACGACGCCGTGACGATCAAGTACCACATGATCCCGTGGCGGGCCGCGCTCGACGCGGGGGCCGTCAACATCATGCCCGGGTACGCGGGCAGCAAGTACCTCGACCCGGGCGGGCCCGGCGCCGGGAACAGCGCCCCGATCCTGCGGTACCTGCGCGACCGGCTCGGCTACACGGGCCTGATCACCACGGACTGGCTGCCGTCGTCGGCGTGGATCAGCGCGGCCAACGCCGGGTCGGACGTGATGGGCGGCGCCGACCCGGGCGCGGCCGGGTTCTCGCTGGCCGACTTCACCGCGCAGGTGCCCATCGGCCGGATCGACGACGCGGTCCGGCGCGTGCTGCGGCTGAAGTTCACGCTCGGGATCTTCGACCGCCCGTACGGCGACCCGGTGAACGGTCCCTACCGGTTCCACCAGCCGTCCTACACCGCCCTCGCGAACCAGGCGGCGCGGGAGTCGATCACCCTGCTGAAGAACGGCGGCGTCCTGCCGATCAGGCTGCGGGAGGGCGACGACATCGTGGTGGCCGGGCCGCGCGCCGCCGACGGCACCGCGTGCTGCATCTGGACGAGCTACTTCCACCCGGACCACGGCTCGCTCACCCTGCTGGACGCGATCAGGGCGCGGGCGGCGAAGGCGGGCGTGACCGTCCACCAGGACAGCGCCCCCGCACCCGATCTCGCGATCGTCGCGGTCGGCGAACCCTCCTACACGCACCGGACGGCCTGGGTGAACGAGCAGCCCTACCTTCCGCCCGACCAGCTCGCGCTCATCAGGCAGTTCCACGACCAAGGGGTCCCGGTGGTCGTGGTGATGGACCTGCCGCGGCCGACGGTGATCAGCGAATGGAACGGCCTCGCCGACGCCATCGTGATGACCTACCGGGGCGGCGAGGAGGTGGGGCCGGCGACGGCGGGCCTGCTCTTCGGCGACTACGCGCCGCGCGGGCGGCTGCCGTGGCAGCTCCCTCGCGGCGTGGACCAGATCCTCAAACCCGGCGGCATCGACCGGCCCGAGGACGCGGTCGAGGACTGGAACATCCCCTATGACCTCGGCGCGACCGCCGGGCAGCGCGCCGACATCCGCGCGCACATCGACGCGGGCCAGCCGCCGCCCACCGGCTACGGCGACCCGCTCTACCCGTACGGCGCCGGAATACAGGGCTGGCCCTGACCGCGGGGCACCCGGCTCGGCCGTCCCGGTGAGACCGCTACGCTCCCTTTGGAGGAGATCAGGAAACTGTGCGACGCATTGGGGAAGGCGCACGAGGGCCCGCCGCTGCGCCGGACCGGTCCGTCGTGAAACGGGCGGTCGCCGCCCTGATGAGCCTCATGGTGGCGTTCACCGTCACCAGCGCGTGCTCCGGGGACGATGAGGTGACCGGCGGCGTCCGGGTGCGGGCAGGTGACGACTGGACGCTGCCGGGCTGGGTCCGGCCTTCCCCGAACTCCGGGTTCTTCTCCGAGGAGGCCGCGCCGGGCGCCCATGTCGACACGCGCGGCCTGGACGTGACCTGGCGGCAGCTCCAGCCGGACGGCCCCGGGCAGGTGTCGTCCGGCACGACCGGCAGCGCGCAGGAGATGGACCTCGCCCCGCTCGGCGAGCAGCTCGCCGACCGCCGGCCGTTCTGGATGCGCGTCTTCGCCAGCGGGACGGACTGGGCGCCCGCGTGGGTCGCCGCCGAGTGCCGGGTGGAGCCGATCGGCCCCGACTACGACGGCCAGTACCACCTGCCGATCTGGGACGAGTGCGTCTGGGGGCGGCTCCTCGGCCTCTACCGGAAGCTGTTCGCCGACAAGGGCCTGCGCGCGGACCCCCGGCTGAAGTTCGTCTACGTGCCGGGCGCGTTCACCTGGGCGGAGTACGACTACGACGTCGTCGCCCAGGCCGTCGAGAAGGGGCTGACGTTCGAGAAGTACCAGTCGTGGTACCGGCACGCCTGGCGGGACCTGGCCGGGATCTTCGGCCCGTACAGCGGCAAGCTCGTGTTCACCGGCGAGGACTATCCGTGGGGGCCGTGGGGCTCGAAGACGGACCTGTTCGCCAAGCAGGCCGTGGACGCGGGCCTGAGCATCCGCACCGGCATCACGGAGGAGTTCAACGTCCACCTGAACGAGGCGCCCTCGTACGGGAGCCGCATCCAGCCCGACGGCCACATGACGGTGGACGAGAGCCTGCCCGTCCACGACGGGAAGCACATCGTCGCGACCGAGAACGAGTGCTACAACGACTGCGGATACAAGACCGGTGACCCGTACTACGCGGTGCGGCAGTCGAACCTCAAGGCGCTCCAACTGCGGATGAACTGGGTCTACGTGGTGCCGGGGCCGTCCTACATGAGGCAGTACCGCGACCACTGGGAGTGGGTGCGGCTGAGCATCGGCAAGACCGCGTCCACGTCACCGGACGCGTGGGCGGCGCTGCGCGACGCCGAGGACACCTACTGGCGCGACAACACCGGCCCCTTCACCGGTGAACGTGCGTGGGCCACGCGGCCCTGGGTGCGCAACCTGGAGCGCTGGCTCGTGCAGCGCGACGTCCGGCCGGACGGCAAGGCCCGCCGCTCCACGGCGGACGTCCACAAGAACGTCCTGTCCAAGGAGAACGGCACCGCCTACGAGGGGCTGAGCACCGACCGGGCGCACGGGCAGACGTCCCTGTACTTCGACCTGGACGACCGGTTCCTGCACGGCCGCGACGAGCCGGTGCAGATCAAGGTGACGTACCGGGACGCGGGCAAGGGCGCCTGGTGGATCGAGCATGAGGGCGGCCGTACGGCGCAGGTGCGGCGCACCGGCGACGGGGCGTGGAAGACCGCGACGTTCCGGATCCCCCGGGCCGCGTTCGCCGGTCAGCTGGCCGGCGGCACCGACTTCCGGATCACCACCGGCGACGGCGACGACCTTGACGTCCGGTTCGTCCGGGTGGTGCGGCAGAACCAGCCGAGCAACGGCTGACGAGTAGGTCCGGCCCCTGCGCGCGCCGAGTGCCCGTGGGCTCTCAAGGCTGCGCGCAAGCCGCCCGATCCCGTCGCCTTCGCGCAGCGCCTTCCAGCACGGTTCGCGCACACAAGGCACGGTTTCCTATCTCAGATGATGGATTCTGCTTCTTTCTCTTCACTTATGAGCAGAAGTAAGCATAGAGTCTCAAACCGCACAGCACCCTCGGGGAGGACCGGCGGTCCGGGCGGGCCGCGCGGCTGCTCCCCCGTGCTCGGAACAGCTCGACTCACGTCAGGAGATTCCATGGCCGGCACCCGCATCATGTCCGAGATCGCCGCGCAGCCCGAGTGCTGGCGGCGGGCCGCCGGGCTGGCGGCGGGGGCCGGGGACGCGCTGCCGGCCCGCGGGGAGCGGGTCGCGGTCGTCGGATGCGGCACCTCGCTGTACATGGCGCAGGCGTACGCGGCGCTGCGGGAGAGTGCCGGGCACGGCGAGACCGACGCGTTCGCCGCCTCGGAGATGCCGGCCGGCCGCCGCTACGACCGGGTGCTCGCGCTGACCCGGTCCGGAACCACGACGGAGGTTCTGGAGCTCCTCGACCGGCTCGCCGGCACCGTGCCCACCACCGCGATCACCGCCGACCCGGACACCCCGGTGTCGGCGAGCGCCGGCCGGGTGATCGCGCTGGAGTTCGCCGACGAGGAGTCGGTCGTCCAGACCCGGTTCGCGACCACCCAGCTCGCGCTGCTGCGCGCCCACCTGGGCGAGGACCTGGACGCCGCCATCGGCGACGCGGAGGCGGCCGTGGCCGACCCGCTGCCGCCCGAACTGCTCGCCGCCGGGCAGATCACCTTCCTCGGCCGCGGCTGGACGGTCGGGATCGCGCAGGAGGCCGCGCTGAAGATGCGCGAGGCGGCGGGCTTCTGGACCGAGGCGTACCCGGCGATGGAGTACCGGCACGGCCCGATCAGCATCACCGGCCCCGGCCGCGCCGTGTGGATGTTCGGCGAACTGCCGGACGGCCTCGCCGGCCAGGTCGCCGCGACCGGCGGGACGCTGCGCGCGTCCGCCGCCGACCCCCTGGCCGACCTGGTCCGGGCGCAGCGGCTCGCGGTGGCGCTGGCGGAGGCGGCGGGCCTGGACCCCGAGCGCCCCCGGCACCTGACCCGCTCGGTGATCCTGGACGCCGACGGATGATCGTCACGGTCACGCTGAACGCGGCGCTCGACGACACCTACGAGGTGCCGGACGCGCGCTCCGGGGAGGTCAACCGGGTCGCGGCGGTGCACCGCCGCCCCGGCGGCAAGGGCGTCAACGTCGCCCGGGTGCTGCACGGCCTCGGCCACGACGTGGTCGCGACCGGGCTGGCCGGCGGCGCGGCGGGCCGGCAGATCGAGGAGGGGCTCGCCGCGTTCGGCGTCCCCGCCGCGTTCAGCCCGGTCGCCGCGGAGTCGCGCCGGACGGTCACGGTCGTCGGCCCCGAGGTGACGATGTACTGCGAGCCGGGCCCCGCCGTGACCGCCCCGGAATGGGACGCGTTCCTCGGCCGCTACGACGCCCTCGCCGCGGACGCCGCCGTGGTCGTCCTGTCGGGGAGCCTGCCGCCGGGCGTCCCGGCGGACGCCTACGCCGACCTGGCCCGGCGCGCCCCCGGCCCGGTCGTCCTGGACGCCGACGGCGAGGCGCTGCGGCTCGGCGTCACGGGACGGCCCGACGTGGTGAAGCCGAACGCCGAGGAGCTGGCCCGCGCGAGCGGCACCGGCGACACCGCCGCCGGGATCCGGGCGCTGCGCGCGGCGGGCGCCGGCGCGGTCGTCGCCTCCCTCGGCCCGGACGGCGTCCTCGCCCACACCCCCGACGGGGCCCTGCGCGCCGCGCTCGACCGCCCGGAGCCGGGCAACCCGACGGGCGCGGGCGACGCGCTCGTGGCCGCGCTGGCGGCGGGCCTCGCGGGCGGCCTGCCGTGGCCGGACCGGCTGCGCCGCGCAGTCGCCCTCGCCGCCTGCGCGGTCCGCTCCCCCGTCGCCGGCGAGCTCGACGCCGCCGCCCTCCCCGCGCTCCTCGCGCGCGTCACCCTCCGATCCGAGGAGAACCATGCCGCTCGTCCCCATGGCTGAGGCCGTCCCCTCGCGGGGGCGCGGCCTCGGCGCGTTCAACGTGATCCAGCTGGAGCACGCCGAGGCGATCGTCGCCGGCGCGGAGCGGGCGGGAGCGCCCGTGGTGCTCCAGGTCAGCGAGAACTGCGCCGCCTACCACGGCGCGCTCGCGCCGATCGCGCAGGCCGTGCTCGCGGTCGGGCGCGCCGCCGCCGTGCCGGTGGTGGCGCACCTGGACCACGCGACGTCGGCGGGCCTGGTCCGGGAGGCCGTCGAGCTGGGGTTCGGGTCGGTGATGTTCGACGCGTCCCGGCTGCCCCACGACGCGAACGTGACCGCCACCGCCGAGGTCGCGGCGCGCTGCCACGCCGCCGGGGTCTGGGTGGAGGCGGAGCTCGGCGAGATCGGCGGCAAGGACGGCGTCCACGCCCCGCACGCCCGCACCGACCCCGGCGAGGCCGCCGGCTACGTGGCCGCGACGGGCGTGGACGCCCTCGCCGTCGCGGTCGGCACCTCGCACGCGATGCTCACCCGCGACACCGTCCTGGACCTGCCGCTCATCGCCCGGCTGGCGGCGGCCGTGCCCGTCCCGCTGGTGCTGCACGGCTCGTCCGGCGTGCCCGACGGCGCGCTCACCGCCGCCGTCGAGCACGGCATGACGAAGATCAACATCGCGACGCACCTCAACAAGGTCTACACCGGCGCCGTCCGGGACCGGCTCGGCGCCGACCCGGCCCTGGTGGACCCGCGCCGCTACATCGCCGCGGGGCGGGACGCGGTCGCCGCCGAGGTGGCCCGGCTCCTCACGGTGATCCGGGCGGCCGAACCGCCGGAAGCCGGGGCCGCTACCGGTTGAACCGGTAGGTCACGTGGGTGACCAGGTCGGTGCGGGAGACCGCGACCGGTTCGAGGGGGAGGTCGCCGACGCCCTCGAACAGCCGCTCCCCCGCGCCGAGCACGACCGGCGCGATGTGCAGCCGCAGCTCGTCGATCAGCCCGGCCTTCAGGTACTGGTTCACGGTCTGCGCGCCGCCGGCGACGGCCACGTCCTCGTCCCCGGCGGCCTGCTGCGCCCGCTCCATGGCGGCCTCGATGCCGTCGGTGACGAAGTTGAACGTGGTGCCGCCCTTCATCGTCACGCTCTCGCGCGGGTGGTGCGTCAGGACGAACACGGGCGCGTGGTAGGGCGGCTCCTCGCCCCACCAGCCGGTCCAGTCCGAGTCGCCCCAGGTGCCGCGCACCGGGCCGAACATGTTGCGGCCCATGATGAACGCGCCCGCCGCGGTGATCTTCTCGATGACCTCGGCGTTCTCCTCGGGCTGCTCGAACATCCACCGGTGCAGCCGCTCGGCGCCCTCGCCGAGCGGCACCTCCAGCCGCTGGTCCGGGCCGGCGACGAAGCCGTCCACGGAGATGCCGATGTCGCAGGTGACCTTTCCCATGGCGTTGCCTCCCTGTCGGGGCGCCCCTCCGGCGCCGCTCACCAGTGGATCGGAGCCGCCCCCGTGTTCTCGACATCCCCCGTGCAAAAAACTCATCGGCACCGGCACGATCCCGGCCGGGAAGGTTGAACCGGCGGGCTCCGAGCGGACGTGCTGTTGGTGTCGCGTACGCGGCGGGGGACCGAGCCCTTGGAGGACGAGCTGACCACCGATAGCCGCGCGAAGCGGGTGACAGACGAGAACGCGCAGGACACCGTCCCGCAGGAGCAGGACACGGGGCCGCAGGAACAGGACGGCCGGGCCGGGCGGCGCCGCCGGATCGCGGCGCGGGCGTTGACCGTGGCGGCCTTCCTGCTGGTACTGGTCGCGCTGGTCACCCCGGCGGAGTACGCCCGGCTGACACCGGGCGCGTTCGTGCGCGTCCCGATCGAGGGCGTGCTCGGCGTCGTCCTGATCCTCGTGGTCCCGGCGCGGGCGAGGCGCTACGCGGCGGGGACGGCGGGGGCCGTCCTCGGCGTGGTGTTCGTGCTGAAGGTGCTCGACATCGGGTTCGACGCGGTCCTCGTCCGGCCGTTCGACCTGGTGCTGGACTGGCCGCTGCTGCGTCCGGCCGTGGAGTTCGTGGGCGAGTCGGCCGGGCCCGCGGGGGCGATCGCGGCGGTCATCGTCACGATCGTCCTGGCGGCCGGGGTGGTGGCGCTGATGTCGCTGTCGGCGCTGCGGCTCGGCGGCGTCGCCGTCCGGCACGACCGGGCGGCGGCGCGCGCGGCGGCGGTGCTGGGCGTGGTCTGGGTGGTGTGCGCCGTGCTCGGCGCGCAGCTCGTGGACGGCGTGCCGGTCGCGTCCCGGAGCGCGGCGGTGCTCGCCTACGACCACGCGCGGCAGGTGCGGGAGAGCCTGAACGACCGGGAGGAGTTCGCGAAGGCCGCCGCCGTCGACCGGTTCCGGAACACCCCCGACGACAAGCTGCTCACCGGGCTGCGCGGCAAGGACGTCGTGCTCGCGTTCGTGGAGAGCTACGGGCGCTCGGCGGTGGAGAGCCCGCAGTACGCGCCGCAGGTCGGCGCCGTCCTGGACCAGGGGTCGGAGCGGCTCCGCAAGGCCGGGTTCGGCGCCCGCAGCGGATGGCTCACCTCGTCCACGGCGGGCGGCGGGAGCTGGCTCGCCCACGCGACCCTGCTGTCCGGGCTGTGGGTCGACAACCAGCAGCGGTACCGGACGCTCGTGAACAGCGACCGGCTGACGCTGAACGGGGCGTTCCACCGGGCCGACGCCCGGACGGTCGCGCTGATGCCCGCGATCACCCGGGCGTGGCCGGAGGGGAAGTTCTTCGGCTACGACAAGGTCTACGACGACCGCAACCTCGGATACCGCGGCCCCCGGTTCAGCTTCGCGACCATGCCGGACCAGTACACGCTGTCGACCCTGCAGCGCACCGAGCTGGCGGCGAAGGACCGCGCGCCGGTGATGGCGGAGACGGCGCTGGTGTCGAGCCACGCGCCGTGGGCGTCGATCCCCCGGCTGGTCCCGTGGGACCAGGTCGGGGACGGTTCGGTCTTCACCGGGATGGGCAAGGGCTATGACGCGCCGTGGCCCGCCGGCGGCCGGATCCGGACCGAGTACCGCAAGTCGATCGAGTACACGCTGAACACGCTCGTGTCGTACCTGGAGACCTACGGCAACGACAGGACGGTGCTGGTGTTCCTCGGCGACCACCAGCCCGCGCCGCTGATCACGGGTGCGGGCGCGAGCCGGGACGTGCCGATCACGATCGTCGCGAAGGACAAGGCCGTACTGGACAGGATCTCGGGATGGAACTGGCAGGACGGGCTGCGCCCCGGCAAGGACACCCCGGTGTGGCCGATGAGCGCGTTCCGGGACCGCTTCCTCACCGCGTTCGGCGGCTGACCCTCCTCGCCGTCGTCGCGGCGCTGCTGGCGCAGATGGCGGTGGCGATGGCGGCCACGGCCGTCCGGCAGTCCCCGACCATCGACGAGCCCGTGTACGTCGGCACGGGCGTCGTCTACCTGCGCGAGCACGACCTGCGGTACAACGCGGAGCACCCGCCGCTCGGCAAGCTGCTCATCGGCGCCGGGGCGGTGCTCGGCGGCGCCCGCCTGGACCCGTCCTTCACCGGTACGCAGCAGGACGTCGGACGGCACCTCCTGTACGAGTCGGGCAACGACGCGCAGCGGGTGCTGCTGGCGGCGCGGCTGCCGGTCATCGCGCTGACCCTGCTGTTCGGGCTGGTCGTGTTCGCGTTCGCCCGCGACCTCGCGGGCCCGGCCGGTGGCGTGGCGGCGCTGGCCCTCTACGCGTTCTCCCCCGGCGTCATCGCGCACGGGTCGCTGGCGACGCTCGACGTCCCGGCGGCCGGCCTGCTGCTGACGTCGGTGTGGCTGGCGTGGCGGGCGCGGCGGCGGCCCCGGCTCTGCGCGCCGCTCGCGGGGGCGGCGCTCGGCGCGGCCGTCGCGACCAAGATGAGCGCGCTTCCCGCCGTGCCGGTGCTGCTGGTGCTGGTCGCGGTGCCGGTCTGGTGGTCGCGGCGGTCGCGGGGCGCCGGACGGCCCGTCCTCGCGGGTGTGCTGGCGGCGGGCGGCGTCGCGGCGCTCGCGGTCGCGGTGGTGTGGGCGAGCTACCTGGCCGTCGATCCGCGCCTGCGGTGGACGGCGCCCGGCGGCGTCCCCGCCATCGGCGGCCTGCGGGGGCTCGCCGTCGACCTGCTGCCGTTCCCGAGGCCGTTCCGGGACGGGATGCGCGTCCAGTTCGGCTTCGAGGACCTGACCTGGACGAGCTTCCTGTTCGGCGACACCTACCGGGGGTCGCGCTGGTACTACCTGCCCGGCGCGCTGCTGGTGAAGACGCCGCTCGGGGCGCTCGCCCTGTGGGCGGCGGGGGCGGCGTCGCTGGCGGCGCTGCCCCGGCTGCGGCCCGCCGCGCCGTACGTCCTCGCGCCCCCGGCCGTGCTGCTGGCGGTGGCGATGACCGGCGCCCGCGACCTCGGCGTCCGGTACGTGATCTTCCTGCCGATGTTCCTGGCGGTGGCGGCGGCCGGGGCGACGGCCGTCCGGCGGAGGTGGATCAGGGCGGCGACGGCGGCGCTCGTGCTGTTCGTCGCGGTCAGCTCGCTGCGCGCGTTCCCGTACTACCTGCCGTACTCCAACGAGGCGTTCGGCGGCCCGGCGGGGACGCACCGGTACCTGCACGACTCCAACGTCGACTGGGGCCAGGACCTCGGTCGGCTCGCCGACCGCCTCCGCGACCGCTACCCCGGCGAGGCGGTGTGGCTCGCCTACAAGGGCAGCGGCGTCCCGTCCTACTACGGAATCCGCGCGTCCGATCCGCTCACCGCGCCCCCGGACCGGGTGCGCGGCCTGCTGGTCGTCTCCGACAGCTGGATCGCCAAGGACGACCCGCGCCTCGTCCCGCTGATCGCCTCCAGCGAGCCGGTCGACGAGGTCGGCCACTCCATCACGATCTTCCGCCGGCCGTGACCCGGCGGCGGCCCCGGTCTACCTGCGGCGGGCGTGGGCGCGCGACCACAGCGCCGGCCAGCCGCCGTGGGCGAGCCAGGACGCGGGGACGCGCAGCCCGTGCTCGGCGACCTCGTCCCAGAACACCGAGGTGTCGGCGCCGAGTTCGCGGGCGGCCGGCAGGGCGCGGCGCCAGGGGCCGTCCTCGTCGCCGAGCGCGGTGGCGGGGTAGCCGGGGACGGTGACGCCGCGCGGCCGCGTCACCGGGGCGAGGGCCGCTCCGGG
>NZ_JBFARO010000150.1:0-19205 GCF_040677125.1 Actinomadura sp. NPDC049382 | reverse complement strand
AGCTCCGCTGCAGTCCCTGCAAGGCCGGCCACCTGGTCAAGGCCATCGCTGTCCTACAGAACTACGAGGTCACCCGAGGATGAAAAAGGCTCACTGATGGCTCCCTGGACTTCGCTCTCAGAAGGGATCCGTTCGCCCTCACCTCACCGGAGGCAAACACAGTGCGGGAGCGTCACCTGCCCCCCGGCAGCGTACCTGGACGCCGCTTCCACCAGCGTCGCCACAGCCACGATCGGTCGAAGGCGACGGGTGGACGAGCTAGCCGACTCCGTCCTGCTGTGCAGACGCATCCTCCTCACCCTGGGGGCAGGTCGAGCTGAGTGGAGTGCACTGTGCTTCACACCTATCGATGGACGATGCTGTTCACAAAATCACCCCGTCAAAGTATGGTTTTTCCCGCGATGCCTCGTAAGTTTCATCATGGCAGCCACCGCGACGGCGGACCGGGGGCATCTGCAGCCGGGCTGTCGGCGAGGGCGGGAGCGGTGGGGGCATGGGCTTCGGAGCGTACGCAGCGTGGCAGCACGCGCTGGAGGAGGCCTTCTTCAGCCCGGACTGGGACGGCCATCCCGTCGTCATGTACGTCGATGACGCGGAGGGAGCTGCTCTACAGCAGCGTTTCGACGTAGACCTGCCTCTCGTACAGGCGGTTAAGCAGGTTGTCCGGCCGGAGCGCCCGAAGCCGTACGACGCCATCGAGCAGTACGAGCTACGCGTGCGCAACAGCGACGACGCGCCGGCCGTGCTGCCGCTGCTCGCTTGCTCAGTCATTGCGGCGACCAGGATGGCCAACGATGGGCGGCATCGAGCGAGCAACTACCACGACCAGTTCTCGCAGTTGCTCACCGAGCGAGATGGTGTCCTGGCCTCGCACAACTATCTCCCGATCGCACACATGTGGCAGCGGCTGGCCTCCTGGCAGACCCAGTGGGGTGCCTACCGCGGGCTATGCACCATTCCCTCCCCGGAGGATCTCCCCAGCAACCAAAGCCGCATCGGCTACGCGATCTCGCAGTCGCTACTGCGGGGCACGGACCGGCAGTTGCTGCCACAGTTCTTCTACGCAATGCGTCAGCGCGATGACTCAGCGTGGCCTCTACCAGGCGGCAGGCTGTTGCGCCTGCTGATGTACTGGGGCCAGCGAGAGAGATTCTCACGTGGGTTTCAGCGTGCCATGGAGGACCGGGAGCTTCGTCCCATTGTGGAACGCCTGTTGGGCAACCTCGCCAACGTGTGGGACGGCTCGCCGGAATACGTCAAGGTAGGGATTCCTCGGGCCGAGTTGCTCGTGCGGTTCGAGAACCGGAGGCTGGGTTGGCTGGCGCGGCTTCCCCGTAAGGGGGCGGCAGAGTACTCACTACCTGACGGAGTGACGCTGCGCAGGCTTGGAGACACCGAGTACTACAACGTAGATGGGCTCAAGCTGCCTGATGCACACACGCTGCGGCAGGGTGTCCAGCTCCGTGGTGAGGATGTCACGGTGAGCCGTCCGCCATCGTCTTTGGTCGTCCTGTGCCACAACGCCCCGCTTGACTGCCGCACCAGCGTCGACCGCTTCGTCCCCGGCGAAGAGCACATGATCCTCGCGGCTCCCGAGGCCGAGGGAGACCTGGAAACCGTGCTGCAGCGCGCCGCCTCAACCGGAAAGGCTCGCGAGGCCGGGAAGCTCTCGTGGGTACCAGAAGGTTGGTCCCTGCGCTTTCGCGTTCTCTTCGACGACGCGATCACGTTGAAGCAGGCGATCCGCGACGTTCAAGGCGCCATGCTGGCGACACAACCCGCACCCCGGTACAAGCCCTACCTGGAAGGTGGGCTGCCGCTGGCTCCACAGATCAACAAACGCCTCTACTTGACCGGGGGCGAGCCCGATCTCGTGATGCCCGACGGCGCGACCGGCCAAGTACTGCTCGATGGGCAGCCGCCCGACCCACCGTTCCCGCATCCGGGTGAGTCGATCCGGCTGTGGACACGGCAACTGGCAGCCAGCAGGCACGCCGTCGAGATCGAGGGCACTGAGGTCTCGTTCATAACCGCTGAAGGACTCCCGGACCTGGTAGAGCCGAAGGAGGTAGTGGGCTTCCGCGTCGCCGAAGCGTCCGCCGAAGGGTTCGCTACCACCACTGACCAGTCAACAGCAGCGCTGATAAGGGGTGCTGAGGTCGGTCTGGCAGGCGTGGATGTCGTGCCGCGCGTTGCCCTTTGCCGTAGGGGAGCAGAGAAGACCGTGTTCCTCTCCTGCGACGGGCGTGCCTGGACGGTGGCCGAGCCGGAGCCGCCCGCATGGTGGTCGCGGCTCGACGACTCACCCTCCGGGTATTACTTCGAACTCGAACTCCACGGTCCGGGTGGCTGGATTGTGCAGCGGCGCAAAGGTACTTGGCAGGTAGAACCGGCCTTCCCAGTCGAGCCGATTTTTCAGCCCGGTCCCCAGCACCATCCCTGGGCCGCTGCTGTCCTGGAGGCTGCTGAGGGTGGCCGTGACCCATTGTGGAAGGCCTGCGTCCGCCTCGCCGAGGAGGTCGAGAATTGATCAGCATCAGCAACCTGCTGCTGCGCTGGGTCAGCGAGCTCGGCGGCGGCAAGGTGACGGATCTGCGGGCTCGAATCCTGCGCACCGCCCGCAGCCGCGGGCTCGAGATTCGCGACGGCGCGGAGGGGCGGTGGATCCGTGATGTCTCCGCGCTCGGTCACCTGGATGTGGACTGGCGGCGCGGAATCTGGTCGATCGCCCCGCCCACGCTGACTCGGTTGCCGTACTCGGATGGGCTAGCGCTGATCATCGGCCGCCGGACCGTCGCAGACGAACGTGCTGTAGAAGCCGCGGAGAACGAGTGGGCGATCGTCCACCAGGTGATGAACGAGGTGGCTGAGGGGGACATCCCCGTCCCAGATTCCCTGCTCGTGCAGTACGACTCTCCTGATGAACTGCCACAAAGCGCGACCGCCGCAGGATTCTCCTTCACCCCATGTGCGGCCCTGCAGATGTTCGACCTCCTGCCGGATCTTGAGCAGGGGGACGAAGCGGCACCGCCAGCGCCGGGCAACATCCACACCATCCAGCGTTACGACTTGGGAGAACGTTCCTACCTGCCTGCCGCCTCCTACAACGAGGACGGCCTGTATCGGTGGCGCAGCTCCGATTGGTCAAGGCTGGTCCAGGTCCGGCGCGGCACAAGATGGCTGAGCACCGAGCACGAATACGGCGTGTACCTGGAGCTTGCCCGGCTCAGAAGAGGTGTCATGCGGTGGCGTCCCGAGTCGGGGACTGGCCGCGAGCGGGTCGGAACCTTCTTCGTGGATTGGGGTGCTCCCCTTCCACCGCTCCATGCGCGCGCCGTCGTGTTGTGCACGGGTCTGCACCCCTGCTTCAGTGACCTGGCCCAGACCGTCCGCTATGACAACGTGCCCCTCGCGGCGGCTGAGCGATTGGCGCGATCCCTCCAACAAGAACTCGAGGTCTTGCAGCCGAAGTCTGCACCCGGGAAGGCGAAGTGATGGCAGACAGCGTCTCCCAGGCATCCAGCGACATCGCCAGCACTTTCCAGGCGCTCAGGGAAACTCTGATGCGCTACTACGACACCCCCTTCGGGGTCGACGATTCATCGGTGATGGCCGAGCGGCGAGCCCTGCTCGACACCGACGGCGGCACCTGGCGAGAGCCACTACTGGAACTACGTCCGCAATACGTCTCCAGCGGCATGTCTCTGGCAAAGTCCTTCCAAGCTGCCGGCGCGCATCCGCAGACCGCGGAGTTCGCTCGCTTTGCCTTGCCGGAGGGAGTCGACAGCCTCTACCGGCACCAGCACGAAGCGCTCGTCACCGCGTGCGGCGAGGGCCGCGACTTCGTCGTGACCGCGGGAACGGGCTCGGGCAAGACCGAAGCGTTCATGCTGCCCGTTATCGCCGATCTGGTCACCGAGTCGGCCCGCTGGAAAGGCCACGGCGCCGTCCAACCCGCCTGGTGGCGCTCAGGAAAAGAGCACGTGCCGAGCCGCTCCGGCGAACGCGGACACCCCGCAGCATTGCGTGCACTGATCCTGTACCCGACGAATGCGCTGGCCGATGATCAGTTGGTTCGTCTGCGCCGTGCGCTGGACAGTGACGAGGCCCACGATTGGCTGGACCAGCACCGGTCAGGCCACCGCTTCTACTTCGGCCGTTATACCAGCGCCACGCCGGTCGCCGGTCCGCCCGACTCCTATCTGGGGCGGGCCCGGCTCCGGGAGTACCTGGAGGAGCTCGAGAACCGCCGGCGACGTGCCGAAGGGAAGGTCGCGGAAGCCACGGGGGACGCCGACAAAGAAGCCGCGCAAAAGGCTCTGAGCTTCATCCCCCGAGTCGGTGGCGCGGAGATGCACGCGCGATGAGACATGCAGGCCACGGCGCCCGACATCTTGATCACCAACTACTCGATGCTGAACATCATGCTGTTGCGTCCCCAGGAGGCATCGATCTTCGAGGCGACCCGCCGATGGCTGCACAACACCCCCGAGGCCCGTTTCACCCTCGTCATGGACGAGCTGCACATGTACCGGGGCACCGCCGGCACCGAGGTCGCCTATCTACTGCGAAACCTGCGCCACCGGCTTGGCTTGGACCAGACGCCGGAAAAGTTCCGGGTGCTGGCGGCCTCCGCCTCGCTGGAGGCCGGTCGGGACGACGAGTTTCTCGAAACGTTCTTCGCCCTGCCCAGAGGGCGACACAAGGTCATCCCCGGGGCGATGGTCCTGCCCGGGGCCGGCCAGACGGACCTCACCGCGCACGCAAGTGAACTGTCCACCGCAGCCGACCGGACCCCGTCGACATCGGAAGCCGATGCACTGCTCGAGCACACCCACGCAGGGTCGGCAGTGAAGCGTGTCCTGGCGCCTGGTGGCAAGCCAAGGGCAGTCGCGATTTCCCAGGTCGCGGACGAACTGTTCACGGGCGTGTCGGATGAGCGGGTGCGAGAGAAGGCGCTGCACGGTCTGCTGCTTGCGTTGCAGAACGCCTCTGACCCAGCGCTGCCAAAGCTTCGAGCCCACCTGTTCTTCCGTAACGTCCCAGGGATCTGGGCATGCTCCGACCCGCAATGCCCGGAGGTCCCAGTCGACAAGGATCCTCGGCGCCGCGTCGGCCGACTCTTCCGCGAGCCGACCTCGCGGTGCAATTGCGGTGCCCGCGTGCTGGAGCTGTTGTGCTGCCAGAACTGCGGTGATCTCATGCTTGGCGGATTTGCCAATCCTGCCCACCTGGGCAAGGAGTCCTTCAGGGGGTTCCTGCACACCGACTTCCCAGAATTCGATCTACTTCCCGATGAGGCGAGCGGGGTCCCTAACGCAGGCAACTACATCGTCTACTGGCCTCGTACGGATCAGCCGGTGCTCGAGTCCTTGCATTGGACCGCCTCCCGCCTCAGCGAGGGCCCCTCTGTGAGCTTTGAGTTCCGGCGGAGCAGCTACCAGCCGGGCACCGGGCGGCTGGCCAACAAGAAGGTGGACTACACGGGATGGTCCTTCCACCTCGTCCCTGAGCGTGGGAAGGACGGCAAGCCAGCCCTGGACCTTCGGGAACTTCCGCCTTTTCCGACCCGCTGCCCAGCATGCGGAGATATCCGTGAGATCAACCGGGATCCCGACGGCTCCTGGCGGGAGTTGGAAGACCGCCTGTTCGCCGCTCCCATCCGCCGGATGCGCACTGGCTTCGACAAGCTCAACCAGGTGCTGATCAGCGAGGTGCTCGGGCACCTACCGAAGGACGAACGCAAGGTCATCGCCTTCTCCGACAGCAGGGATGCCGCCTCCGAGCTGGCCAGCGGCTTGACATTGCGCCACTACCAGGACCTCTTGCGCCTCCTGGCCGCCCAAGCCGTGACCGAGCAGGGAGATCCCCACGCCGACCTGCAACTGGTGAAGCAGTACTACGCGGATCGACGCGGCACGGATCAAGAGGCACTCAAGGCCGCAATGCAGCGACTGCGTGCTCGCTACCCACGAGAATTCTCCGCACTTCGGGACATCCTGACGGACGATGTCATGGCCGAGCCGGAGAGGCAGCCGGAGCTGGAAGCCATTCTCGGCCGTCTGCCGTCACTCAATGACCTCCAGGCAGATTTGCGCGGGATGCTCCTGGAACATGGCACTCATCCCGGTGGACCGGCCGCTTCCCTCCAGGAACGTGACGGGGTGCGCTGGACAACGCTCTTCGACTGGTCTGGAAACCGGCAGATCAAGGCGGGACTCACCCCGCAACAGGAGGAGTTCCTGCAGCGGGTCGACGACAACCTGCGGCGGGAGTTCCTTTTGTCCCTGTTCTCCGGCGCTGGCCGAGACTTCGAGTCGCTAGGTCTGGGCTGGTTGAGCCTTACTGACGACCGCCGCCCTCTGGACGTTCCCCAGGATTCCGATCTGGCAATGGCCCGCGCCAGCCTGCGGATTCTTGGCCAGATGCGCCGATTCACCGAGATGCGTCCCGGAAGTGTGAGGCCTCCGGTCCCGCTGCGGCGCTACTGGGAGCGCGTTGCGCAGCGCCTCGGCGTCGAGGTGCAGGAAATCCAAGATCGAGTTCTCTCCGTGTGGGGGCCTGCGGTCATCCAGTACGCCATCGACCCCGCCAAGGTGGCGCTGCGCACCGGAGACGGCCAGTTCTGGACGTGTCCGACCTGCCAGCGGCCCCATCTGCACCGCGGGGCCGGGTTGTGCACCAAATGTCAAACTCCTCTGCCCACCGAGCACAGCCGATTCACCGGCGTCCTCAATGAGGACTACTACGCCTGGAAGGCCAGGAACCGGACGGGCAACTTCCCCCTGCGCACGGCGGAACTTACCGGCCAAACCGACCGCCTGGACGCGCAGGCGCGGCAGGCCCGCTTTCAGGACATCTTCCTGGACCAGCAGGACGAACCGAAAACCGACGGCATCGAGGTGCTGTCAGTGACCACCACCATGGAGGCTGGTGTCGACGTCGGCGCCCTCAACGCGGTGCTTATGGCGAACATGCCACCCACCCGCTTCAACTACCAGCAGCGCGTCGGCCGCGCCGGCCGCCGGGACAGCCCCTCTGCCATCGCCCTGACCGTATGCCGCGGGGACAGCCACGACCAGCACTACTTCACTCGGCCGGAGGAGATCACCAACGCCGCCACCCCCGCGCCGTACCTCGCGCTGGGTATGCCCGTGATCTTCAAGCGCGTTCTGTTCGGTGAGGTCCTGCGCCAGGCCTTCGACACGATTGCTGCGGACACCGCCCTCAATGATTTGGAGCTGACTCACAACATCCACGGCCGGTTCGGCCTTGCTGCGGACTGGCCCGCGCATAAGGACGCTGTGCTCCATTGGATAGGGCAGAACGAAGAAGCCATCCGAGCCGTGGGGAACGCGCTACAGGCGGAGACGCCCGAGTCGGTCGCCTCTCTGGATCCGGTGGCCTGCGTCAAGGAACTCCTGGACCAGGTAGACGAGGTAGTGGAAGCCATTGGCCATGCTGAGCTGAGCCAGCGCCTCGCCGAGGCCGGCCTACTTCCAATGTTCGGGTTCCCCACCCGGGTCCGGCTGCTCTTCACCGACCTGCCCAAACGCAGCTTTCCCTGGCCGCCCCCCGAAGCCATCGATCGCAACTTGAGCGTGGCACTTAGCAAGTTCGCACCAGGCGCGGAGACCCCCCGGGACGGCCGCCTGTATCGATCCATGGGAGTCGTTTCGTTCACTCCCGGGCTGCGAAAGCCCAAGCCAGCAGAGGCTTTTGGGCCGGAGCGGCAACTGGCCATGTGCCGAGTGTGCGCACACATCCAGGCAGCCGAGGCCAACGCACAATCCGAGTTCTGCCCTGCCTGTGGCGCGGGTGAGGGCAACTATTCCGCCTTCCCTGTCCGCGAGCCGGCGGGGTTTCGCGGCGGGACGCCCCGTGACTACGACGGCATACGTGAATGGGGCAAGGGCGGTGCCAGCTCACGTACCGCGACGGACCTGGAAAAGGACGCGCCCAGAGTGGTGCGCAGCGCGGATGACTGGCTCGTCGTCCACTGCGGGACCGGTGACCGCTACACCATCAACAGCAACCATGGCCGGCTGTTCCGGTTCAAACGGTCGGAGTCCGCATGGCAGGGGTACTACGCCCTCGACAGTTCGCGGGCCTCCTTCGACCTCGAAACCGCGCTGGGTGCCACCGAGCACACCGACATGCTCTTCATCGGTGCCCGCGGCCCACTCGACACCAGCCGGGGCCTGCGGTTCGACATCTCACGCACCGTGCAGTCGGATGGCTTCCCCGACTCCTACCACGGGCGGCGCGCCGCCTGGTACTCGCTGGCCGCCTTGCTACGGCGGGCGGCGGCACCGCTACTGGACGTGCAGCCAGAGGAACTGCTGGCGGGAATCCACGGTTCGGCGTCGGCCTCCTCTCCCGTCATGGCGTACCTTTCCGACAGCCTGGAGAACGGGGCGGGTTTCAGTACCTATCTGGGGTCCCCCGACCGGATCGAGGAGTTCCTGGACGCGGTCGGCGACTACAGCGAGACCCTTGGCGAGGAGCACGCGGCCATCTGTGGCAGCTCCTGCTACCAGTGCCTGCGCGACTACTCCAACACCCGGCTCCACCCGCTGTTGGACTGGCGATTGGCGCGGGACCTCATCGGCGTCCTGCGCGGTGCCTCTCTCCAGGTAGACGCCGAACGGCACGGGATCCTGCTGGAGCGCTGGGCGGAGGACCGATCGGAACTCGATGCCCAGGTGCAGAGCACACCGCTCGGGAGCCTCGCCCTGGTGGAGACGGAGTTCTCCGAGGAGGCCACTGCCGTGATCGTCAAGCATCCATTGGAAGCCGCGCTCCCGGACTGTATGGCCTCACGGCTGCGGGAGTGGACTCATTACGTCGCCCAGGAGGACCTCGCCACGCGCGTGGCCTTTGTGGATGCCTATTGCCTTGACCGTACCCCGGCCGTGGTCACCAGCGACCTGAACGCGTTCGAGGAGGAGCCGTGACCACGGGGCCGTTGTTTTCACATGCCGACCCGGAGGAGAACTCTGGGCCAACGGTGCCCGACCGGGATGAGCTGTTGCGTCGTGAGCGGCAGCGGCGTCTGGCACGTATCGAGCAACGGAAGCACCGACAGCCAGCGGACAAGGTCCCTGCGGAACGCCGCGAGACGGAACGTCCGGCGAACGGCCAGCCGACCACGCCGGAGCCTCCAGGCCCTCAGGAGCCTCCACCAGGGTTTACCTCACAACGCCAGTGGCAGCAGGCTCTCGACGCTGCCTCTGCAGTGGCAAAGACCGTACGCGAGGCTGGGCATTCTGCAACACAACTGGATCTTTCGGTTGCCTCCATGTCAGCGGGAGAGCTGGCTTCAGCCGTGGTACGCGCAGTGCTCCCGCTTCCACCGGTTTCGGCCGTCTCGCTTCTATGGCAAGGCCATCAGGCCGGGCTCTCGGTGCTTCCCATGCACCAAGTGGCACGCGCCGAGGCACTGCTCAACCGATCGCCCGGCATGCTCACCAGTCAGGAAGGCTCCGAAGCAGACCCCGACGCGGAGACGGCGTGGCAACTGTACACAGACTATGAGCGCATCAGGTACGTCCAGATGCCCGTAGAACGGCAACACCAGCTACTCGAGTATCTACCCCTATCGGTGGTGGACGACCTCATCGACGCCGGGCGGGTGAGTGCCCAGGCCATCCCTGGAGGCGGGGAACACCGTCTCTACCTGCTGGCTCGGCTTGCCCCCCGGCGGATGAGCGGGAAAGAGCTGGTAACACTCGGTTGGCGGGAGGAGCTGGTTCGTCGAGAATTCAGCGCCCGGCTCGCCCGCGGCGATGTGGAGGCGCTGCAGGACATAGACGCGCTGAAGGGTGCGCAGCGCCAGCTGGCCGTCGCATTGCAGAACGTACGCCGCACGGGCAAGCTCCCGAGGGAGCTTACAGATCAGAGGTGGTTGTGGCCGGCGCTGGAACGGCTCGCGCCCAACGCTGCGGTCAGCCTGCGTGAGCATAAACCATACGTGCGGTGGCTGCTGGTACGCCGGATCCTTCAAGGCATCCGGGTAGCCCACCTGGCGCGACTACACGGAGACGAACGGAAGTACCAGGTCATGCTCCGGACTGCCTGGGACAACGCCACGTCGCTGGAGGAGTCCCGGGCCCCAGTAGGTTGGGAGGCCAGGAATGCCCTTGCCTACCTCATGGTGATCCGCGCGCGACGCGACCCGAAGTACGATGACGCCTTGGGTGTTCTCACCCCTGCGCCAGGGCAGGCGCTGAGCGAGGACAAGCTTCCACAGGAGGCACAACTGCGCCTCGCAACAAACCGAGAGATTTTGCACACCCTGAAGGACCAGCATCAAAGTACTCACATACTCAACCCTTATGCCGCTCTCGGCGTATCAGACGGCTTTCCAGGTTGGAAGGACCGCTGGCGAGAATTGCGCAGATCCCTCGACGCGGATGGCGAAGCCGAAGTCAATGAAGCCAAAGACGCGATCCAAGGATGGGAGCGCGGACGGGCACCCGTGGCACCCTTCGCACTGCCCTTGATGCCGGATAAGTGGGCGATTCCGCGAACCAATGGCCGCAACCCTGGCGGCGAGGCCACGCCTATGCACCGCAGGACCCCGCCACCTGCCCCCCATGAACAGGAGTTTGCTCGCAATCGCGCGGCACAGGGCATCGTCTTGGCCGCCTGCGGCTACGTTGGTTTGGTGTCGGAAATGCGATCAACAGAAGCTAAATTCCAGAGGTGATCAGCGATGGACAGGAAGCCTAAGGGAGCCGCCAAATCTCCCAAGAAGGGCGCCAGCGTCAGGCAAGTCGATAAGGACAAAGGTCATCCACGCAATCATCGGAAGCGATCGGCCAAGGAGTCGAAGAAGCAGGAGTCCGTCCAGAGCAGAAAATCCCGGCCACGCCGCGAAGGAACCAAGGGCAATAAAGCAACCGATGTTACTTCTCCACAGATCGTGGTCACCGTCGGACATGGCCACCCGAGGGTAGAACCGGAAACCTACGATGCCGCAGCGCTGTTGAAATCTGTGCTCGCTGCTGTCGAGCCAAAGATTCACGAGAGGCTTGCGTCGTTGGCCGAGACCGCCGTCCCGAACACGAGCGATCCCGAGACCGACACCGAGACAGCTCGAGCAGTGCAGGCCGTCGGTCGACAGATCACCGAAGCAGTGCGCGCTGGAATCGTGGAGGGCATGCGCGTACGGGAACGACACCTGGCCCAACTGGCGGTGATCGACCGCGCCGCCGCACAAGCGAACAGTCTCTCCAGCCTGCAAGCTCGAATCTCGGCTGAGATGGAGCATGCGGGACTGCGCCGGGTCTCGGACCTCGCTGACCTGTCCCCCTTCAATCTGGCAGTTGCCCCCGGTTCATCTCCTGCGTCGGCCGACAGCCCGGAGGACTATGAGCTGGTCACCCCGGCCTATGTCGAAGCTGACTCAGGCCGGGTAGTGGAACGCGGGTGGATCAAGGTAGCTGAGGCTTCGCTCCTACCCGCTGGCAAGGCCCACGGGCGAATGTCGCGGGAACACGGCAGCAAGCAGCATAGAAAGGACAGCGGCACGACGGCTGGAATCGAAGAGGCGAAGGGGATCAGCCAGCGATCCGGCGCTGCTGCACATGCTGGCGAGGAGCAAGGGCGGCCTGTACAGCACCGGACTACAGGGAGCGGTGGGGCTTCGCCCCTGGGAGACGGCATAGCAGAGGAGGAACCGTCGCCAACGGGGGAGCCTTCCGCCCGCAAGGAAAGCGAAGTTATTCCCGTTCATCCCAGCACGAAGTCAGGTTCCACGAATCCGACGGCTCCTGGTTCCGTTCCAGTAGCGCGCATTCTTCCTCAGAGACTCAGCACCGCGGAGACTGACGACCAGCCGCCCGGGAGGAGGCCTTGACCTACGGAATCGACTTCGGCACCAGCAACTCGGTCGTCGCCCGATACAACGACGGCGGTACGGAGGTGCTGCCGGTCGGCAGCGAGAGCGTGCCGGCCCAGTGGTACCAGCCCGAGTTCGAAGCGCTGTTCCCGTCCGTCCTCTCGGTCCGGGACCTGCAGCGCACGTTGTGCTTCGGCTGGGCAGCCAAGACGACGCGAGGCGAGCCCGTCGACGCCGTCAAACGGCTACTGGGCGCCCGGGCCGCGACGGGTACCGACCCGGACGAGTCGGGAACTCCGCACTTGGGCGAGGAACACGTATGGATCGCCGATCAGCCCTTCCGTAGCACCGCTGTGGCGGCATCCTTGTTCGCGCAGATGAAGTCCGCCGGCGAACGTAATCTCCTGGAGCTTTCGGAAGCCGTCGTCACCGTCCCGGCACACGCGACCGGTGGTGCCCGTTACCGGACACGCGCTGCGGCCAGACTGGCGCGCATCAAGGTCAAAGCCCTGCTCAACGAGCCGACTGCGGCGGCCATCTCCTACGTCAACGACGTCGACATCCCCGGCAACTTGCTGGTGTTCGACTGGGGCGGCGGCACCATCGACGTCACCATCCTCGAGTACGACGGCAAGTACTTCGAGGAACAGACCTCCCGTGGTATCGCTGCGCTCGGAGGCCTGGAATTCGACGAGACCCTGGCCCGTGTCATCCTGACAAAGCTGGGGCAGGTGCCTGAGCGACTGACCCGCCACGAACGCCAGCGGTGGCGGCGCAATGTCGAACTTACGAAGATTGCACTGTCCCGCCGTGAGGTGAAGGAGATCCCCTTCGACATTCCCGAGTTGGGCACCACGGTCACCATCTCCCGCGATGAGTACCTGACCGCGGTCACCCCGCTCATCCAACATGCCATGGAGCCCCTCCAGCAGGCTCTAGACGACCTACGCTACGGCCCTAATGACATTGACTCTGTCCTGATGATCGGCGGCACATCACAGATACCCGAAGCCCGCGAGGCTGTCGGACAGCTTCTGGGTGAGGATCGCATCGTCGATCCAGGGCTATGCCATCCGATGACGGCGGTGGCCCGGGGCGCAGCCATCTACTCAGCGGCCCTGGACGATCCCGATAAGTACGAACAGTTCACTCTCGTCAGCAGCCACGCCCTCGGAACGGCCTTCGCCGCGGGAGCTCGCAAAGGATTCAGACCGATCATCAAGCGCAACAGCACGTTGATCGCAAGAGGTGAGGAACGATTCACTCCTGCGAAGCCTGGTGCATCCTCACTCAACGTGGAAATCATCGAAGGAGAAGAAGGGTATCCAGCCGACAGCGACCGCGCCTTCCCGCTCTCTCGGCTGGAGGTGAGGCTCCCCAAGCCCGAGCGCATTCCGGACGACAACGCTGTCCTCATCCACTTTCGCTACGACATCAGCGGAATCCTGCACGTCAGGGTCACCCATGAGCGCACTGGCCAAGTATTGAGAGAGAACGAGATCGACTCCTTCGGCGAGGACGGCACTCCTCTCCAACAGGGCCTGGACAGCGAACTCGAGCGTCTCCTCAACTACATCGAAATCCCGTTCCCTCACGCTTCTCAGTCGGAGCCGACTCCTCGCCTTGAGAAAAACGAAACTACTGAACCCGTCGAGCAGCCGAGTGCAAAAACCATTTCTCCGCCCACTGCAGGCAATTTGGATGGCGCACTCACAGTCAATGGGGTATCACAGACACAACTTTAAGCATCCGGACTCCGACGCACAATCTCGTTAAGGGAGCAAACCGGCAAAGTCCCAGCCGGAAGACCGAGATCGTGACGACCGGAGAGGCTCCTAGCCGACACCGCCATCGGACAGGTGGTCGCCCTACAGTTACCTCTACCGTGGGCATCTTTTGGCGAGATGCTCGACAAGCTGGGCGGCCGGGACATGGGTCTGCTCCCCCGAGTCCATGTCTCGAACCGTGATCACCATCCAGCCAGCGAGGACTTCGCACGCAAGGCTGATGGTGTGCTCAGCGCGGATGGCTCGTTGTGGCAGGCGTGGCGAGCCGACGGACCGTCCCGAGCCGTCGGCGCTGGCGCCGGTACGAGCAACGTCGAGGGCCTGGTCGTGGAGGAGGACCATGCCCGGTTGGAATACGACGGGACGACGTATCGGCCGATGCAACGGCGCCGGCTGTTCAACGGCGGCGCCGAACCGGTCACCCGCTACCTGATTCGCATCAGCGTCGATCGCTACCCCGGCCGACCTGACCAGTCCAACGCCCTGTATCGGGCCCGGCCGCTCACCTGGGACGAACTCGCGCTGACCGCGTCCTGCGACGGCGAACCGATGAACTGGCACCCCAAGCAAGATCGCGACTCGTTCAAAGAGGCGTGGCTGTGCCTGGACAACGACCGCGGACGCTTCCCCCTCTACCCTGGCCAGCATTCGACCATCGAGTACGGCTACCAGGTCGACGACGGCCGATGGGGTCCATGGTTCCAGAGCGCTGTCCGCTTGCCGACACGTCGTCTGTCGGTCGAGTTGGTGTTCCCGGCCGAGCTGGACCCGGTGGTCTGGGGCACCGAAACCTCCACCACCGCAGAGGCCGTCCCCTTGCGCACTCCGATCACACGCACCGAGGACGGGGATCGGCTGGTGTTCTCGTGGGCCACCCAGGACCCGCCGATGGGTGCCCGCTACAGGTTGGAATGGCGGTTGCGCGCCCGCGATGACGATACCGACCGGCCCCGTCCCGAACTACAGACCGCCAGCGACCGAATGAAAGCCGCCGGCATCGTCCAGCGTGGCGAACCGATCCTGGCCACAACGGCTCGCCCGTTTGATCTGCCCGCCGAAGCCGCTGAGGCCGACGATGTCATAGACCAATTGTTCGCCGCGATGCAGCGAGTCCGCGAACACGACGTGTTCGGCAAAGGCATGGGGCTGGCCACCCCCCAGATCGGCATCGACCGCGCCGCCGCTGTCATCGCCCCGCCTGATCCCGACGCCGAGCCGCTCGTGCTGCTCAACCCTCGTGTGACCAACGCATCGCCCGAGATCGACGAGCAGTACGAGGGTTGCCTCAGCTTCTTCGACGTGCGCGGCCTGGTGCCTCGTCCGCTCCGGCTGGAAGTCGCTCATATCCGCCTGGACGGGCAGTCGGTAGTGGTCGTCCTCAACGCCGCACTCGCCCGCCTGGCCGGGCACGAGATCGACCACCTGTATAGGCATCTCTGCACCGACCGGATGCGCGAGAGCGTCCACCCGATCTCTGTAGAGCACTACCGAGGAACCGGCCAAGCCTGGTCTTACCGCTGAACTCCCATAACCGATGACCCGTCAGCGACATTCCGCCCGTGCTCGCGCGGCGACAACACCCGCCATTTAACTAATTAGCAGGTCGGAGCGCATCATGTTTGTCGAGGCGCTCGCCGGACGTCGGCGCCATATGGAAAGTCGCTCCTGAAATATGGCCAGCTTGGATAATAGAACCAAATTGCATGTCTCCACTGATGAAGTTGGAGATGGTCTCCACGGGAGACGGCGTGGGCGCAGAGAGAAGGCGTCGCAGCGCATCTACGGCCGTTTCGTCTGAGCGTAGAAGGGATTCCAGGCGGGAGCGCCAATGACTCTCAATGGCCGCCACTTTCGCGTCATCATGCTCGAGGCAAGCGGTCACAAGTTCCACGCGTGAGATCTCTAGTTCCTCCAACGGCGCTTCGGCGGGAGCGGATTTGCCGAGCATTCGTGCGAATCCGTCCTTCACCCGGGCCCAGGAATCGGAGACCATCAATCCGACTAGTGCGGTTGCTCCGCTGCTTGCCAGTGCGGCCAGTTCAGCTTCCATCGGCTGCCTCTCCTGTGGGCTCGGTGTCGGCCAGCGTGTCGTATCGGTGTATCAATTCCTCGGCCAGTTCCTGCCATCCGTGCGCGGTGGCCCAGTCGGCCACCTGCCGGGCGAACAGGCGGCGTTGGGGGTCGTGCTCATCCAACCGGATTGCCTGAAGGAGAGCATCGAAAAGGTCACCTGCAGACTCCTTGTGATCTGGTGACCAAGCCGCTGATCCATTGGGGCCGGGTTGGCCGTTCGGCGCGGCGAATCCTGAGATGAACGAGTGGAACGTCTCCGGCACATCGCTGTTGTTCGCGGCGGACGAGAGTTGCGCGAGAAGACCGATGTCGTTGACCGTCTTCTCCACCTGATCACCGTTCCTGGCGAGCCACCAGACCACGGCGCTGCCGGGGTTCTTCAGAACGTCACCGCCGAGGTAGTCGCGTTTGCTCAGCTCATATTTGCGCTCGTGCTCCCAGACGGCTTCTTCCTTGCGAACCGTGGCGAGTTTGTCCAGCCGCTCCTGATCGTTTTGGGGAAGGACGAGTTGGACCGACTCGGCCATCGTCCGAAGCCGTCCTGTGGTTTCTGTTCGCATCTCTCCAAGCGCGCCGGCCAGTTCGTGCCGGACGAGTGAGGCGTGACTCGGATCTCGTAACTCGGTGATCTTTCGGGCACGCTTCACCACGGCGTCGACCGCGAGAGCGGCGGGATTGATCGCAGACTCGTCGATCACAGCCGGAGTCGGTGACCAGATCACCGTAGCCGAGAATAGGAAGTTGTAGTCGGGCAGTTCGGTCGGCAAGGGGACGTCGGTGACGCGCGACCTCCTGACGTTCGCCGCCGGGCTGGCTGCGTTTCCGGACGTGGGCTCAAAGCGCGAGGTTCTGGCGGCTCGTCGCCCGGTTGGCCATGTCAGGAGCAGCAGGCCGGCGCCGAGCGCGCCCGCCGTTCCGAGCGAGATCAATAGCGGCCAGGGGGCGAAGAGGATCAAGCCGATGAGGATCGCTCCGCCGGTGACCGCCAAATACGGTGTCACGATGTTCCGGCCGGTGTTCATGGGGCCCTCCGTTCGTCCACGTGAGTCATGCTGTCCGGGCTCCCCAGGCGGCGTTGATATCCTGAATGACCAAGTCACCAAGCGGTGCCCACGCTTCCCGCTCGCGCGTCATCGCGTAGAGTCGAGCAAGAACGGTGGCCTCTGCCTCGCCTCCGCCTACGAGGACGTCGAGGAGCGCGTGCCGATTCCGTTCGTCTTCGGCGGCGACATGCAGCCATCGCCGGATGGTCGAGGTCCACACATCGTGCGGACGCCGAGAGAAGACCAGGGACCAGCCGATGGTCAACTGTTGGCGCACTGTGCTTTCGGTGATGGGAGCGTGATCGCGTCGTCCAGGGTCGGTAAGCGCTTTGGGGTCGACGAGTTGCAGGAACAGATCAATATCACGGTGCCATCTGCCTGGCATGAACTTCGGATCTGTGAGACGGGTCAGCATCTGCCGACGGAGCCGAGGCGCGCCGCTGACCAACTCGATCAAAGTCTCGCGGGCCCGAGTTCCGCGCTCTCGCCTTGCAACGTGGTGCAGCCGGACCAGAGCCTCGTCGGGATGCCGCGCCATCATCTCGTCACGGCACGCCACAATGATCACTTCGGCGAGCCGTTGAGAGAGGCTGTCCGTACGCGCCCAGTCGTATATCTGTCGACGAAAGGACCGGGCCTGCTGCTCATCCCGAAGTCCGCGCTGCACCACCACAGCTGCCGCTTCCATCTTGCGGGTCGTCGTGGGATCTGTGGTCCACTCTTCAACCAGAGATACCAGCGTCGGTCGGTAGCGCTCGTTCAAGCACTGCTCGGTGAACCGCTCGACCAGACTCCTCCGTTCGCCAGCGGAGAGGCCGGGTGAGTCGGCAGTCTGCTTAACCCAGTCCTGTAGCGCGTCACGGAGCTCCGGCATATGAGCCCAAAAATACGAACGGAGCGCCGCATCATAATTGAGCTCCTCGAATTGGACGCTGCCGGAAGAATCGACTTCTGCGCCGATCTCCTTGAGCCGTTGGTCGAGGGGGACGCGCTCCAGGAGTGGGCTGTCCTCACACGGATGTGCGACAGCGGTGAGAAGACTGGCGCCGGCCTGGTGGATCACGTCGGCATGTGCTCCGTGCAGCATGGCGACGGCGAGCAGCAGCGCGCGCTGCCGGCCCGCAGTGAGTTCGGCCACTCGTTCGGCCACGTCCCGCGCCTGGCGGGCCAACGCCCGAAATGCCTCCTCGCACCAGGTTGTGAAGCTGCCCTCGCGGTGCTCGTCGCGAGCCCTGCGGATCAGCCCGACATATTCGTCGACCTCTTCCATGCGGCGGTCCGCGTCCAGAAAACGTAGCGGAGGAAGCGGGGCCGGTCGAGGAATCTCCTCCGCCAGCAGGTAGCGGGCCAGCACCTCATCGACGGCCGGGCGCTGTATCTCAATGCGGTATTGGTCCAGAGCTGAACCGAGAGAACCGGTCTTGTCCGGTAGGACGATGACGAGATGCGCGTCGTGGTCGTGCACCGTTGCACGTAGTGGGGACAGTTCGTTGTGGACCTCATCCCACTGTCTCCCTGCGACCCGGGACAGATCCAGCCACACCAGGTCGCCGTCACCGACATGACTACGATCGATGCGCGGTGCATTCTCGTTCTCCTGTAGCACCAGTTCGTGGATCTGCCTCCGATCATCTCCGAGTTCCCACAGGAGCATCTTCGCCGCGGCGATCCTGCCACTGCCCGGGAGCCCGTCAAGGAACACGCTGCGGAAGGTCTCCAGGACGTCTCGTGCCCTGCCCAGTCCCGCTGGCTCAACGAAGCGCCGTCTCAACCACCGCAACTCGTCCGTGGGCTGCTTGCGGGGAGAGGCTCCGAAGGACTCGCCCCGCAGCAGGTAGTAGATGTTGTTGATGTCTCCCGCTCCCGCGTGCATGCCTCCGTGAAAGCCGGAGGCGTGCGCCTCGAAAGAGTCGCTCAACGCTCCTCCTCGTTTCCCCTCGCCTGGCCGAAGCGGTGACCGACTCCGCCGTGGTTATCACCGTGGATGTAGGTCGCCCCGTCACCGGAAAAATGCTGGGTGTTCTGGTTAATGTCGCCTTTCCCGGTGTGGACGGGACCCTGATTGCCCTTGATGACGGTGCCGACGTCGCCCTGGACGTGGCGGCTTTGGATTACCGTCCCGCGGGTGTCGCGGGCCGTGTTGTATACGGAGCCGGTGTCGGGGGATGGGGCGGCCTGCCGGTCCGACTTCCTAAGCACCGGGGCGAGTTCGGCAAGGAAATCGCCGATACGCCTGATGTCCGTCTCGTTGTCGCGCGGGTCCAGCCTGAGGGATTGGACATCGGCGAGGCGTTCCAGTTCGGTCGGTAGCTCGACGGCTTTTAGGCGGGCGGTTCCACGGCCCTTGAGGACCGGGATGACGGAGCCTTTTTCATCCTCGGGTGACCTCGTAGTTCTGTAGGACAGCGATGGCCTTGACCAGGTGGCCGGCCTTGCAGGGACTGCAGCGGAGCTTGC
>NZ_JBFARO010000149.1:0-19318 GCF_040677125.1 Actinomadura sp. NPDC049382 | reverse complement strand
GTCTAACAGGGGCTTCTTCGCTTCACCGGCCGAACGCCAGCATCGCGATCACTTCGTGATCACCATCTCCCCAGACCGATGAAAAAGGGTCAGTGATGGGTGCGTTCGACGGGGTGCTTCCGGGGAAAGACGCCAAGGCCGTGGCCTCTGTCTATGCGGAATTCGCGCATCGCAGGGGCTGGCTCGAAAGCGACCGCGTGCTGACCGGGTCCGAATACGACGCCCTGCGCGGGAAGGTGGGGCATTGGGCCGGTCGAGACCGCTTGTGGAGTGATGTCGTCGCCGAGTTCGGCCCGCCGTCGGTGATGCTCGGCAGCACGAATCCTTGGTACGAGAAGACTCTCGGCTATCTCGGTGAGGACGCGGACGAGCCGGTGGTGTTCTTCCATCTGTGGAACGGCGCCGACCCGGGGGACGAGTCGCGGTGGCCGGCTCACGACGAGCCTGTTCTCCTGGCGGTCCGGTGCGGCGGCGATGGGCCGTTCGCCGAAGCCTTCGTCTTCACCCCGAGTGGCAGGCGTTGGCGGGATACGCCCGCCACCTGAGGCTTCGACATCCTGCGTGGGTCAGGCTTGGGTGGTGGTTATCGGCTTGTGGAGGGCGCTGCCTTCGGTCCACTTGGGGAAGGAGAGCTGCCAGTAGCCCCAGCCGTTCGTCCACTGGAGGCTGCGGTCGGTGCCGGTGATCCTGACGATGTCGCCGCGGTAGGACCAGTGGAAGAACCACTGGGCGTCGGCGGCGGGGGAGCGGACGCAGCCGTGGCTGCAGTTGCGCTTGCCGAGGCAGGTCGGGTCGTCCATGTTCTGGTGGATGTACTCGCCGCTGTTGGAGATGCGGGTCGCCCACGGGACCTTCTCGTCGTACCAGCCGGGGTCGCCCTTCTTCTTGCCCGGCGGGCGCATGCGCTCCAGGCGGACGTGGTCCATGGTGAGGTGGACGCCGCTGGTGGTGAGCAGGTGGTCGACGCCGTCGCGCTGGACGTCGCCGCCGGCGCCGAGGCTGACGCCCCAGGTGCGGACGGTGCGGCCGTTCTTCTTGACGGCGAGCCGGTGCGTCCTGGCGTTGATGCTGATGACGTGGGAGTCGCCGACCTTGAAGGTGCGGGTGACGTCCCGGTCGCCGAACACGTCGTCGCCGATCTTCAGGCCGGCGTAGTGGACCTTGACGGTGACGCGCTGGCGGGGCTTCCACGGGTGCTTCGGGCGGAACACCATCGAGGGGAGGCCGTTGAAGGACTCGCCGGCGCTGAGCCAGCGCCAGGCGCCCTCGGTGGGGGTGGTCGAGGAGATCTCGGTGGCGCGCTCGATGGCGGGCTTGGCCTTCTCCGGGACGGCCTTGTTGAACTGGACGAAGACCGGCATGCCGGTGCCGACGGTCTCGTTCTCGCTGGGCACGACGTTGTTGACGCGGGTGGCGGCGGTGGCGCGGCTGGCGCGGAAGGCGCTGGTCGCGGTGGTGGACTTGCCCTTGGCGGACGTCGCCGTCGCCGACACCTGGTAGCGGCCGCCGGGCTGGAGCGTCCAGGTGGAGCGCCAGGTCGTCTTGTCGGGGGAGAGCTCGCCGGGGACGTCGGCGCCCTTCAGCTTGACCGAGACCGTGCCGAGCGTGCCGCCGGCGGCCTTCACCGTGACGCCCTGGTCGGGGCGGGCCTTGCCGTCGCCGTTCGCCGGGCTGATCGTCACCTGCGGCGAACCGTCGTCGCCGCCCTTCGCGGTCGCGCCGCCGGTCTGCCCGTCACCGCCGCCGCACGCGGTCGCCAGTCCCAGGACCAGCGCCAACACCAAGGCCTTACCTCGCACCGTGCTCCTTCATCCGGCCCGCCCGCGCGCCGCGGGACGGCAACAAGATCGCTTACGGAACGGCCCTTATTCCCGCCTCGCCCGCGGGGCGCGGCGGCCAGGTGGCGGCGTCCGATCAGTTAGGACGTCCATGGTCCCCCGAAGGTTCGCCTCCGGGGGCGCATTCGGCGGATCTTTCGTGTCCGCTGACGCTCGGGGCGCTCGGTCGATCTTCTCTTCAAGAGTGTGGTGCGGCCGGTTAAAAGCGGCGATCCGCGCGCTGACCAGTTGCGATGCTGAGCGTGGCCGCCCGCGACGGCCTCCGCAAAGTCACCTCCCGGTGAGTTCTTGTCTGGTGAAGGGACGTGCGATGAGCGCCCAGGGGCTGAGTCCGTCCATCGAATCGGGCGCCGGCCCCGCGGATCTCGCACCGGCGGACCTCGCCGCGTTCGCCCCGTCGGGGCGCGGCGGCCGGACGCTGTCCGGGGTGGGGCCGGCGTGCGTCGCCGTGGTGGACGGCTGGGCGATGGCCGTCGGCGTCTCCATGACGCGGGGCGGCCTCGTGGCGGCGCTCGCCGCGCTGGCGGTCGTCGGGGCGAACGCGACCGGCGGCCTGTACCGGACGCGCCGCAGCCCGTCGCTGCTGGCCGACGGCCCGCCGCTGCTCGCCCGGATCCTCGCGGTCGGCGCCGTCGTGGCGGTGCTGCTGCCGCATCCGGTGGCGGCGCTGCTGTGGGCGGTGGCGGTGGCGGCGACGATGTCGCTCGGTTTCCGCGCGTTCGTGAACGCCGCCGTGCGGACGTACCGGTGCCGCAGGGCGCGGCCGCGTCCGGCGCTCGTCGTCGGGACGGGCCCGACGGCCGCGCACCTGGTCGACATCCTGGGGGAGCGCGGCGAGCTGGGTCTGGCGGCGGTCGGGCAGGTGGCGGCGGGGCGTCCCGCGGCGGCGCCGGTGCTCGGGGAGATCGCCGACCTGCCGGCGCTCGTCCAGGCGTACCGGGTCGGGACGCTGGTCGTCGTCGCCGAGGACGTTCACCCCGACCATCTCGGCGCGGTGCTGCGCGTCTCGTTCGGGCTGCCGTGCGAGACGCTGCTCGTCCGGCCTTCGTCGGACGTGGTGCCGGTGGCGGCGGCGCGGCGCGAGTACCTCGCCGGGCTGCCGTGCGCGCGGGTCGACTGGGGGCTGCGCGACCCGGCGGCGCGGCGCGCGAAGCGGGCGCTGGACGTCGTGCTGGGGTCGCTGCTGCTGGTCGCGGCGGCGCCGGTGCTCGCGGTGTGCGCGGTCGCCGTGCGGGTCGAGGGCGGTCCCGGGGTGCTGTTCCGGCAGCGGCGGATCGGGCTCGGCGGCGAGGAGTTCGTGCTGCTGAAGTTCCGGACGCTGAAGCCAGCGGACGAGACGGAGGCCGACACTCGCTGGACGGTTAAGAACGACGAGAGGATGGGGCGGGTCGGCCGGTTCCTTCGCAACACGTCGCTGGACGAGCTCCCGCAGCTGTGGAACGTGGTGCGCGGCGACATGAGCCTCGTGGGGCCGCGCCCGGAACGCCCCCACTTCGTGGAGCAGTTCGCCCGCACCTGCCCCGGCTACATGCTGCGGCACCGCGTCCCGGTCGGGATGACGGGCTGGGCGCAGGTCCACGGGTTCCGCGGCGACACCTCCATCGAGCTTCGGGCGCGGCTCGACAACCACTACATCGACCACTGGTCGTTCGCCGGCGACCTGAAGATCCTGCTGCTGACGGCCCGCGCGATGCTCTGCCGGGACTCCGGATGACCGTCCTTGCCGCGCCGTTCCCGGCGACGTGGCTGCCCCGCCGGCCGAGCTGGCTGATCGCGGCGACGGTGGCGTGCGTCGGGATCCCGCCGGGCGTGCGGGGGGCGGGGTCCGACGTCCAGGTCACCGTGGGGGACGTGGCGAGCGGCGCGCTGGTGCTGGTCGCGGTGTTCCTGCTGGTCACGGGCCGGGTGGAGCTGCCGCGCGCGGCGTTCGCCGCGTTCGCGCCGCTGGTCGCGGCGCTCGGCATCAGCACCGTCCACTCGGCGGACATCGAGACCAGCATGGTCGGGTTCGTCCGGGACCTTCAGGTCTTCGCGCTGGTGCCGCTGGCGGTCGTGCTGCTCGTCCGGGACCGCCGCGACCTCGTGATCGTCCTGTCCGCGCTGCTCGGGCTCGGGCTTGCGGAGGCCGGGTACGGGATCTGGCAGTCGGCCACCGGCAACGGCGCGTCGATGGACGGGCGGAACATCCGGGCCGTCGGCACGTTCGGCGCGCTCGACGTGATGGCGATGTCGATCGTCGCCGGGTTCGCGTTCCTCATCCTGACCGCGTTCGCGCTGACCGCCCCCGGCCGCGCCCCGGTGCGGGTGCGCGGCCTCGCTGTCCCGGCCGCGCTGGCCGGGCTCGGCGTGCTGGCCGCCGCGCTCGCGCTCGCGCTGAGCCGCGGCACGTGGATCGCGCTCGGCGCCGCCGCCGTCCTCACCCTTGTGGTCTTCGACCGGTGGACGGCGGTCAAGGTGCTGACCTGCTGCGGCGCCCTGATGGTCGTGCTCGCGCTGGCGGGCGGCGGCGGGCAGGCCGTGGTCGAGCGGTCCAAGTCGATGGCCGCGTCGGTCACCCAGCCCGACCAGTCGGTGGACGACCGGTACAACCTGTGGGCCGCGGCCGTCCGGATCTGGGAGGACCACCCGGTCACCGGCGTCGGTGTGAAGAACTTCCCGGCCTACCGCGACGCCTACGCCGGCATCGAGCTGTCGTCCGGGAGCGAGACCGCCGACCCGGTGAACGGCTATGTGCGGCAGCCGCTGCTGTCGCCGCACAACCAGTACCTGCTGTTCCTGTCCGAGCAGGGCGCGCTGGGCCTCGCCGGGTTCGGCGCGCTGCTGGCCGTGCTCGTCGCCGGGCTGTGGAGGCGCCGCGACGTCCGCGACCCGTGCTGGCTCGCGGGCACAGCGCTGCTGGCGTTCCTCCTGATCAACTTCGTGTACGCGGACATGGGCGGGCCGACGTGCGCGCTCACCGCCATCGTGGTCGGCGCCGTCGCGGCGCGCTCCCTCGGGACGGTCCGGGCATGACGGCGGGGGCCGGCTCCGTCGGACGCGCCGCCGCGCTGTCGGGCGTGCTCATCGGCGCGGGCACCGCGCTCGGGTTCGTCCGCGACCTGGTGATGGCGCACATGTTCGGCGCGAGCGGCAGCACCGACGCGTTCCTCGTCGCGTGGACGATCCCGGAGACGGTGTCGCCGCTGCTGATCGAGGACGCGATGGCGCTGCTCATGGTCCCCGTCGTCACCCGCCTGCTGGCGCGCGGCGACGGGCTGCGCCCGCTCGTCGGCTCGGCGCTGCCGCGGATCGTGCTCTGCCTCGCGCTGGTCACGCTGACGCTCGTGGCCGCGGCCCCGGTCGTGGTGGACGTCCTGGCGCCCGGCCTGGCCGAGGACGGGTCCGCCGTGATGTGCGTGCGGTTGACGGCGATCACCGTCGTGACGTTCGGCGTGGCGGGGTTCATGAGCGCCACCCTGCGCGCCCACCACCGGTTCGGCCCGCCCGCCGCGATCTACGCCGCGTACAACGTCGGCATCCTCGCGCTGATCGCGGGCCTGTCCGGGCTCGTCGGGATCACCAGCGCGGCCGTCGGCGTCGCCTGCGGCAGCCTGCTGATGATCGCGGTCCAGGCACCGGCCTTCGCGCGCTGCCTCCGCGACAGCCCCGCCGTGCCCGCCCCCATGGGCGGCGTCGAGTGGCGGCTCGGGGCCGCGGCGGTGGCGCCGGTCGTCGTGTACACGGTGACGCGGCAGGCGCAGGTGTTCGTCGAGCGGTTCCTCGGCTCGGAGCTGTCCGCCGGGTCGATCTCGCAGCTGAACTACGCGCAGAAGGTCGCGCAGGTGCCGATGGTGCTGTCGCTGCTGATCGTGACGGTGACGTTCCCGAGGCTGGCGCGGGCCTCCGCGGCCGGCGACACCCGGCGGGTCGCCCGCCGCATCCGGCAGGACCTCGTGGTCGCGAGCTCGATGGTGCTGGCGGCGACCGCGTTCCTCGTGGCGTTCGCGCCCACGGTCGTCCGGGTGCTGTTCGAGCACGGCGAGTTCACCGCCGCGGACACGGCGGGCACCGCGTCGATCATGCGGGTGTACGCGCTCGGCCTGTGGGGGCAGTCGGCGGTCGGCCTCGCGGCCCGCGCGTTCTTCGCGCAGCGGCGGCCGACGTGGCGGCCCGCCCGGGTGCTCGCGCTGGGCCTCGCCGTCACCGCCGCCGTCGGGAGCGCGTTCGCGGCGTCCGCCGGGACGCTCGCGCTCGCCGCCGCCAACGCCACCGGGATCACGCTCGCCGCCGTCCTGCTGCTCGGCGGGCTGCGGCGCGGCATCGCGCCGCTCGCGCCGCGCCGGATCGCCGCCGACGTGTCCCGGCTGATGCTCGCCGCCGCCGGGGCCTGCGCGGCGGGCGCGCTCGCCGCCCGCGGCCTCGCCGGGGCGCCGGCGCTCGTCCAGCTCGCCGCCGGCGGTGCCGTGGTCACCGCCGCGTTCGCGGTCCTGACCGTCCTGGCGGGACCCGACCTCGTTGCTCCATGGATCGCTTTGCGGTCGCGCCGCGGCGTGCGCGGCCGGACCGAATCGGGGGAGACCAGTGAGCCAGCCGACCGAACCAGCGAGACTGACCGGACCGGAGCGGCCGCCGGAGGTGATCCGGCCGGTGCCGCTGGTGCTGATGTACCACTCGGTCGACCACTTCGATGAGGACCCGCACCTGGTCACGGTGTCGCCGGCCCGGTTCGAGCGCCAGCTCGCCTGGCTGCGCGCCCGCGGCCTGCGCGGCGTCGCGATGGCGGAGCTGCTGGACGCGCACGCCGCCGGCCGGTCCCGCGGCCTCGTCGGGCTGACCTTCGACGACGGCTACGCCGACTTCGCGACCCGGGCCGTCCCGGCGCTGCTGCGGTACGGGTTCGGCGCGACCGTGTACGTCGTGTCCGGCCGGATCGGCACCTACAACGCGTGGGACGACGGCCCCCGCAAGCCGCTGATGACGGCCGACCAGATCCGCACCGTGGCGGGCGCCGGCATGGAGGTCGCCTCGCACGGCCGCCACCACGTCTCCCTCCCCGGGACGGACGACACCGAGCTGCGCGAGGAGCTGGAGGAGAGCCGCGCCGCCCTGGAGGAGATCATCGAGGCGCCGGTCACCGGCTTCGCCTACCCCTACGGGCACGCGACCGCCCGCGAGGTCGAGGCGGTCCGCGCCGCCGGGTACGACCACGCGTGCGACATCCGGCCCGAGGAGCCGTCGCGGCACGCGCTGCCCCGCACCTACATCGGCGACCGGGACGGGCCGCTGCGGCTGCGGGTCAAGCTCGTCCGGCACGAGCTGCGCCGCCGGAGCCACGTGTGACCCGCGTGCTGCACGTCATCACCGGGCTGGAGCACGGCGGCGCGGAGCGCCAGCTCGCGCTGCTGCTGCGGTACCTGCCGGTCGCCTGCGAGGTCGCGACGCTCACCCGGACCGGGACGCTCGGCGCGGAGATCCGCCGCACCGGCGTGCCCGTCCACGAGATCGGGATGCGCGGCAACCGGGACCTCGCGGCGCTGCCCCGGCTCGCGCGGCTGATCCGGCGCGGCCGGTACGACGTCGTCCACACGCACCTGTACCGGGCGTGCGTCTACGGCCGCATCGCGGCGCGGCTCGCCGGGACGGCCCGCGTCATCGCCACCGAGCACTCGCTCGGCGACGGCCACATCGAGGGACGCCCGACGACGCGCGGCGTCCGGGCCCTGTACCGGGCGACGGAGCGGCTCGGGTCGGTGACCGTCGCGGTGTCGCCGACCGTCGCCGACCGGCTGCGCGGCTGGGGCGTGCGGCCCGGCCGGATCGTCGTGGTCCCGAACGGCATCGACGCCGCCGCGTTCGCGTTCGACGCGGCCCGCCGCGCCGCGACCCGCCGCCGCCTCGGCATCCTCCCGGACGAGCCCGTCGTCGGCGCCGTCGGGCGGCTCGTCCCGACCAAGCGGTTCGACCTGCTGGTCGACGCGGTCGCCCGGCTGGAGGGCGTCCGGCTGCTGCTCGTCGGCGCCGGGCCCGAGCGGGCCGCGCTGGAGCGCCGCGCCCGCGACCTGCGCGTCCCCGTCGTCTTCACCGGCGGGACGTCGGACGTGGCGGGCGCCCTCGCCGCGATGGACGTGCTCGCCGCGCCGTCCGCGCAGGAGACCTTCGGGCTCGGCGTGCTGGAGGCCCTCGCCGCCGGGCTGCCCGTCCGCTACACGGCCTGCCCCGCCCTCGACGACCTCCCGCCCGGCGACGCCCCCGGCGCGCGCCGCCTCCCCGCCGTCGCCCGCGCCGGGACCTGGAGCGCGGAACTGCGCCGCGCCCTGAACGCGCACGCGGACCGGACGCGCGTGCCGCCCGCCGTCGCCCGCTACGCCGTCGCCGAGCAGGCCGCCGAGATCGCCCGGCTGTACCTGCCCGAGCCGTCCGCCCGCGGGGTCGTTCCGATACGAGAAAGGGCTCATGATGCCGCCACGTGACGCCAGGAGGCGGCCACTCGGCCGCCGGGAGACGCGAGCCGGCCGGAGCGGCGCGCTCGACGCCGCCGTCCGGCGGCTGCGCGGACCGCTCACCGCCGTCCTGCACCGGTTCGGCCTGTCGCTCGCGCTCGTGCTCGCCGGGTTCCTCGGCGGGCTCGGCTACGCGCTGCTCGCGCCGACCACCTACACCGCGACGGCGTTCGTCCTCGTCGTGAACGCCGGGGACGGCGATTCCGGCCCGGCGGCGGTCAGCTTCGCGCAGGCGTACGGCCGGCTCGCGCCGCTGCCGGAGACCCTCGAGTACTCCGCGCGCCCGCTGCCGCGGCACGCGCCGGGCGGCACCCGCGAGCACATCCAGGCGTCCACGTCGCCGGACACGCCGCTGATCAAGCTCGCCGGCAGCGCGCGCACGGCCCGCGACGCGGCCGCGTTCGCCAACGCCGCCGCCGACGCGCTCGTCCGGTACGGGACGTCGCACCGCGCCGACACCGGCGTCCGCGTCGCGCTGATGACGCTCGCGGAGCCGCCGGCGGCGCCGTCCTCGCCGAACCTGCCGCTGGGCGTCGCCGCCGGCACCGCGACCGGCGTGCTGCTCGCCGGGCTCACCGCCGCCGTCATGGCCGGCCGGCGCGGCGCCCGGCGCGGCGCGGCGCTCCCGCCCGCCGCCGTGCCCGCCCCTGCCGCCGCCGACCGCATGGAGGTGTCCTCATGACCGCCGTCGCACCCGTCCGGTCCGCCACCCCGGCCGTCGAATGGTCCGCGGAGGTGCACCGGGACGAGCAGGCGCTCGTCACGTTCGCGGACGAGCTGCGCGACCTGTACGACCGCAGCCCCGCCGCGACGCCGTTCCAGACCTACGAGTGGCTGAAGTCGTGGTGGGGCTGGTACGGGACGCGGGGGCGGCTGCGGCTCGTCCTCGTCCGCTGCCGGGGCCGGCTCGTCGCGGCGGCGCCGCTGATGGCGGACACCCGGTACGGGTTCCCGGTGCTGGTCCCGCTGGCCTCCGGGCAGAGCGACTTCACCGACTTCCTCCTCGACCCCGTGTACGGCGACGGCGCCGTCCGGCACCTCACGCGGGCGCTGCTGGACGAGCGCGGCTGGTGCGCGATCGACCTGCGGGAGGTCCGCCCCGGGTCGGCGGCGCACGCGGTCGCCGCGCGGTGGCCGCGCCGGACGTGGCGGGCGCCGGCGTCGGTGTGCCTCGAACTCCCGGCCGCCGGCATGGACGACGTCCTCGCCCGGCTGCCGGGCCGCACCGCCGGGAAGATGCGCGCCAAGCTCCGCAAGATCGACGTGCGCGGCATCACGGCCGAGAGCGTCCCGGCGGAGCAGGCGGCGGAGGCCGTGCACGCCCTGCTGGACCTGCACGTCCGGCAGTGGCGGGGCCGCCCGATCAACCCCGAGCACACCCGGGAGCGGTTCCGCCGGCACCTGGCCGAGGCCGCGAGCGGGATGGTCCGGGACGGGCGCGCCGCCGTGCTGCGGTACCGGTGGGACGGCCGGCTCGTCGCCGGCGACCTGGTCCTGATCGGGCACCGGTACGTCGGCGCCTACCTGTACGGCGCGATCCCGGAGCTGCGGGACCGCGTGGACGTCTCGCTGATGATGCTGCGCGAGGACCTCGCCATCGCCCGGGACCGGCACCGCCAGGGCGTCAACCTGCTGCGCGGCGACGAGCCGTACAAGCTGAAGTGGCGACCGACGCCGGTGCGGAACGAGCAGATCATCCTGGCGCGGACGGCCTCGGCCGCCGCGTTCGCCGGGGTCGTCCGGGCCCGCGCGCACCTGGCGTCCCGGCGGCACGCGAGCAGGCGGCAGGGAAGCGGGCAGGGCTCCCATGACTGAGCCGGAGTCGCCGCGCGTCCTGCACGTCAGCCAGCCCAACGCCGGCGGCGTCGCCGTCTACGTCGGGCAGGCCGCGTGCGACCAGCGCAGGCGCGGATGGGACGTGGCGGTGGCGTGCCCGGTGGGCGGCGACCTGCCGGAGCGCTGCATGGCGGCCGGGGTGCCGTGGCTGCGCTGGGACGCCGGGCGCGGCCCCGGGCCGGGGGTGCTGCGGGAGGCGCTGCGCCTGCGCGGGATCGTCCGGACGTTCGCGCCCGACGTCGTCCATCTGCACTCCTCGAAGGCGGGCCTGGCCGGGCGGCTGCTGCGCCGGCCGGGCGGCACGCCGACGATGTTCCAGCCGCACGGCTGGTCGTGGCTCGCCGCGACCGGGCGGCAGGCCGCCGTCAGCCGCCGCTGGGAGCGGTTCGCCGCCCGCTGGAGCGACGCCCTCGTCTGCGTCGGCGCGGGCGAGCTGAGCCACGGCGTGGACGCCGGCGTGCGCGGCCCGTACCGGCTCGTCCGCAACGGCGTCGACCTGCGCCGGTTCCTCCCGGCCGACGACACCGCGCGGCTCGCCGCGCGCATCCGGCTGGGCCTGCCGAGCGGCGCGCCGCTCGTCGTCTGCGTCGGCCGGGTGACCCGGCAGAAGGGGCAGGACGTCCTGGTCGACGCGTGGCCGGCCGTCGTCGAGCGGTGCCCGTCCGCGCTGCTCGCGATCGTCGGCGCCGGCGGCGACCCGGTGCGGACGCGGCGGGGCCGGACGCACGGCGTCCGGTTCGTCCCGGCGGTGGAGGACCCCCGCGACTGGCTGGCGGCGGCGAACGTCGTCGCCATGCCGTCCCGGTGGGAGGGGCTGCCGCTGATCGCGTTGGAGGCCCTCGCCATGGGGCGCCCCGTCGTCGGGACGGACATCCCGGGCATCACGGAGATCCTCCGGCCGGGGCTCGGCGCGCTGGTGCCCGCGGAGGACCCCGGCGCGCTCGCCGCGCAGCTCGCTATCCGGCTCCAGTGCCCGGAGCTCGCCGAACGGGAGGGGCGCGCGGGCGCCGAGGCGTCGGCCGCCTACGACGTCTCGGAGACGATGGCGTCGCTCGCCGCCGTCACCCGCGAGGTGGCGGCCGGGCTCGGCGGCGCCCCCGACGAGACGCCGCGCGAGGACGCCTTCGGCGACAGGCGCGCGGTGGCGGGCGCGCTCGGCCGCACCGGCCTCGCCGGGACCGAGGTCTTCGGGCTCGCGGCGCCGGTGGGCTCCGCGGGCGCGGCCGGCGGCGTGAACGGCGCGTTCGACGGCGACGGCGGCGGGGCCGTCACCCCGCCGAACAGCTCCCGGTAGGCGGCGGACGAGCGGGGGTTGCCGCCGCACGACCACACCCCGTGCGGGCAGTAGTCGGTGATCGACTGGTACACGACGTCGTGCGACATGATCCAGTTGTGCATTCCCCGCACATAATCGGGGTTGTCGGAATTGCGGAACAAGCCCCATTCGGGGAACGACAGCGGCTTGCCGTGCGCGGCCGCGAATTCGGCCTGCGCGCGCAGCCCGTACGGCTCTTCCACGAATTCGGCGAACGACTTGCCGGCGGGCTGGTCGTAGCTGTCGGAACCGATGATGTCGACCGCGTCGTCCCCCGGATAGCACTCCGTCCACGGGATCGCGTCCCGGCCCCGCGTCGGCGCGAAATCGAACCGGAAACTCTGGCCCGGCACCGCGCGCATGGCCGCGACGATCCGCCGCCAGTACGCCTTCCACGCGGCGGGGTCGGGCGCGCACCGGCCGCCGTAGGACTCCCCGTTCATCTCCCAGCCGAGCACGATGACCGTGTCGCCGGCGCCCACCGAGACCAGCCGCCGGGCCAGCACCCGGTAGTGGCCGTCGAACGCGCCGGCCGCGCCGCCGCGCAGCAGCGAGCGCAGCACCGGCACCGGGAGCCACCCCTCGTTCGGCGCCATCATCGGCACGTTCACCACCAGCCGCCGCCGCGGATCGGCGGACTTCCAGCGCGCCCACGGCGCGAGCAGCCCCCACGGGCCCTCGATCCCGCGCCAGTCGTCGCCCGGCAGGTAGGTGCGCCCGACCGTCACCGTCGAGCCGAGCCACCGCTGGAACCGGCCGACCCGCTCCACCCCCTCCGCCCCGGAGCCGAGGAACGCCCCGAGCGGCACGTACGACGGCGCCTTCTGGACCGACTGCGAACGCACCCACGGCACCGCGGCGGAGGTCGCCAGCAGCGCCAGGAAGGCGAAAACCGCCAGAACCGACGGGAGCGGGCAGAAGGGAAACGGCCTTTTTCGGCGCGGTTCGAATGGTTGCCCGGCGGAATGGATATCGGCAGCTCGCATGCGTATCATATGCCCATGGAGGTCCGTCGCGGAAAAGCCGCCCGGACGAAAAGGGCAAAGAATTTACGTTAGGAAGGGTGTTGTGCGCATCAATCCCTGGGAATGCGGCTGACCGCATGTTCTTCGACACGCGGACTCCGCCGCGGACGCGCCTCGACCCCGGCCTGCCCGTCCTGCTGCTGCGCACCGACCGCAACTTCTTCCACCACGGCACGCTCGCGGCGATCCGCAGCCTCGGCCGCGCCGGCGTGCCCGTCCACGCGATCATGGAGGGACGGGCCAACCCCGCGTCCCGGTCCCGCTACCTGCACCGCGGGGAGCCGTGGGCGCCGCCCACCGAGCACCCGGCCGACCTGCTGGACCATCTGCGCGCGATCGGCGACCGGATCGGCCGCGGCACCCTCCTCGTCCCGATGGACGACGCCGGCGCGATCTTCACCGCCGAGCACGCGGACGAGCTGCGGCCCCGCTTCGTCGTCCCCCGCCAGGACCCGGACGTCCCCCGCCGCGTCGCCGACAAGGCCCGGCTGCAGGAGGCGTGCGAGAAGTACGGGATCACCTGCCCGCCGAGCCGGACGCCCGAGTCCGCCGCCGACGTCGACGACGCCGCCGCCGCGCTCGGCCTGCCGCTGATCGCCAAATGGGCGCGGCCGTGGCGGCTCGGCCGGGGGCTGCGCAGCACCACCCTCGTCGGCACGCTCGGCGAACTGCACCGGCTGTTCGCCGCCACCCGGGACCGCGACCCCGACGGGGGCGCCGGGCCGCTGATCCTCCAGCGCCGCGTCCCGCCGAGCGGCGGCGACTGGTTCTTCCACGGCTACTTCGACGAGAACCTCGACTGCCTGTACGGCGCCACCGGCTTCAAGCACCTCGCGCACCCGCCGCAGGCCGGGCACACCGTGTCCGGCGAGTGGGTCGCCAACGCCGAGCTCGAACGGCTCGCCGTGCGGATCGTCCGGCTGCTCGGCTGCCGCGGCCTCGTCGACCTCGACTTCCGCCTCGACGCGGGCAGCGGCGGCTACCACCTGCTCGACTTCAACCCCCGGATCGGGGCGCAGTTCCGCCTGTTCACCGACCGCAACGGGCTCGACCTGGCCCGCGTCCTGCATCTCGACCAGTCCGGCCGCCGCGTCCCGGACGCGCGCCCGGCGTTCGGCCGCACCCTGCTGGTGGAGAACCACTACCTCCAGCAGTCCGCCGGACGGGCGCTGCTGCGCGCCGGGACCCTCCGCCCGCTGCGCGCGGCCGACGAGTTCGCCTGGTACGCCCGCGACGACCTGCCGCCCTTCCTCGCACTGGGCAGGCGCGGCGCGCTGCGGGCGGTCGAGCGGTTCCGCGCCAGGTAACACAACGAACACACGGGGGAAAGAGACATGAGCGACTCGGCCAGCGACGTCGTGATCGCCGGCTCCGGGCCCTACGGCCTGTCGACCGCCGCGCACCTGCAGAACCTCGGACTGGACGTCCGGATCATCGGCGAGCCGATGCGGTTCTGGGAGGCGGGCATGCCCGAGGGCATGTTCCTGAAATCGGAGCCGTTCGCGTCCAATCTGGGGGCGCCGCAACCGGGCCTGCGGTTCACCGACCGCCATCCGGACTGGCGGCTCGGCCAGCCGATCCCGCTGGACACCTTCATCGAGTACGGGCGCTGGTTCGCCGCGGCGGCCGTCCCGCAGCGCCCCGACGACCGGGACGCGCAGGTCGTGAACGTCGAGCGGGGCGGGGCGGCCGGCTACGCCGTCACGCTGTCCACCGGCGAGACGATCGCGGCGCGGGCCGTGGTGCTCGCGGTCGGCGTCGGCCCGTTCGCGCACCTGCCGGACGAGCTGGCGGGCATGCCGTCCTGGCTCGTCTCGCACAGCAGCGCCCACCGCGACCTCGCCCTGTTCGCGGGCAAGGAGGTCGCCGTCCTCGGCGCCGGGCAGTCGGCCCTGGAGACGGCGGTGCTGCTCGCCGACGCGGGCGCGCACCCGCACGTCATCGCCCGGCGGCCCCGGCTCGACTGGAACACCGTCCCCGAGGAGCACCGGTCGCCGCGCGACCGGCTGTTCGGCGGGCCCCGCTCCGGTCTCGGCACCGGCTACCGCACCTGGCTGTGGGCCGAGCGCCCCGGCCTCGTCCGCTACCTGCCGGAGGGGACGCGGCGGCGGATCGTCCGCGAGACGCTCCCGCCGGCCGGCTCCTGGTGGCTGCGCGACCGGCTGGACGAGCGGGTCCGCGTCTCGACGGGCCACCGCCTCGCGAAGGCGGTGGAGCAGGAGGACGGCATCGCGCTCACCACCCTCGACCGCACCGGCCGCCGGGTGGTCACCGAGGTCGAGCACGTCATCGCCGCCACCGGGTTCGTCCCCGACGTCGGACGCCTCGGCATGCTCGCCCCGGCGCTGCGCGGCGCCGTCGCCACCCGCTTCGGCGCCCCCGTCCTCAGCCGCGACTTCGAGGCGTCCCTGCCGGGCCTCTACTTCGCGGGCCTGGCCGCGGCCCCGACGTTCGGCCCGGTCATGCGCTTCGTGCACGGCGCCGCCTTCACCGCCGGCCGCATCTCGCGGCACATCGTCCGCCGGGCCCCGCGCGTGCTCCCGCCCGCGGGCCGCCGGCCGGACGTCCTCGAATCGGACACGTCCCACCGCTGACCCCCGAGGACCCGCCCGCCTCCAGGAGCACCACCACCCTCCTGGAGGCGGGCGTTTCTACGCCTCCGGCCTCGGAGCGCGGGGACGTGCCCGGGTGGAGGATCTTCCACCGGTGGTGGTGCCTTTCTTCGCCCGGTTCGCGGGCCGTGCCGTCAGTGGCCCGCCGGGCGGGCGCGGCGGCGGGCGCGGTCGGCTCTGGCGGTGGTGATCGCCCATTGGCAGCGCCAGTAGAGCGTCCAGGCGAGCGAACGCACGCGGTGGGCGCCGGGGCTCTGAGCGGCGGGGACGGCGGCGAGCGCGATGCGGTCGAAGTCGGCGCGGGTGACGAAGCGGTGCGCCCGGCGGCGCGGCTGGCGGCGCCGCCGCAGCGGGCCGAGGCGGCCGATCGTGGACGAGGGGTCGAACATGGGAACTCCTCGGGGAGCGATCTCGTAACCGACCGTTCACCGACTGTAGCGCACCCGATACCGGGCGCCATGCTTCTCCCGGACGTGGTGGGCGGAGAGCCGCGGTAAAGGCGAGCCCGGCAAAAACCGGCAAAGCGGGCGTCGATCGGCCGGAAAGCCGGGTCCGGTAAAAGGCGAATTCATGGCTCGGTAAATGATCCCGGGACACGCCGTGGAAAATGGCGGCGGCTCCGCACGGCCATCGGCTCCGGTGTTACTTTCAGGCGAACCTCGATCCGGCGACAAGGGGAACCGGCAATGCATTCCGTACCGATCCAGTGCGGGGCGATTCGCCCGCAGGGTCGGCCGCGGCATGCTCTCCTGCCCGCTCTCCTGCGCCTCGCCGCCATCGCCGGCCTCGCGTTCGCCGGCTGGATCGCGCTCTCCGCGCTGTCCGGCGCCGCCGAGGCGGCCGAGCCGCCGGCGCGGCAGGCCGCCGTGCGGGCGGACGACGCGGGGTACGCCACGGTCCGGCACGTCACGTCCCGCCCCGGCTGGCGCGCGATGGCCGAGGACGTGCGCGAGGCCGGCGACCACCCGATGCGGTACGTCGGGGCGCGGCGGCACGACCTGTTCGACGACAAGGACAAGGTCGTCCGGCAGGTGCGCGAGCTCGCCGACGAGGCCGGGGTGCCGCGCCTCCGCGTCCCGGACATGCGGCAGCGGCGGCCCGTCAAGGAGTTCGTGCACCGGGTCACCGACCGGCGGCCCGCCCCGCGGCCGGCCGCCGACGAGCCGGCGCGGTCGGTCGAGCAGCCGGACGGGCGCACCGCCTCCCCGCACGCTGCGGCCCGCAAGGCGGCGCCCCGCACGGCCGGGTACACCGCCGCCCCGGGCGCGTCCTCGTACCGGGCGGCCGACGGCTGCATGGGCTGCCGCACCGACCAGGAGGCTCCCGCACACGCGCCCGTGGCGCCCGCGCCCGACGCCCCCTCGGGCGGCGGCTCGACGAGCGGGCACCCGCTCATCCCGGTCGCCGACCTGCCGAACCGCCGCACTCCCGCGGCACCGCCGGCCGTGGACGCGAGCACGTTCCACCGCACGGCGCTGACCGACGTGGCCGCGCCCGGCGGCCCGTCCGTCGTCCCCGACTAGCACTCCCGCACCGGCGCCTCCGCACGGGCGCCTCCGCACGGGCGGTCCCGGACCGACGCTCCCCTGACGAGCGCTCCCGGACCCGGCCCGCGGGCCCGAACCGGCCGCTGAGCCGGTCTCCACCGATCTTTCCTCGATGAGCGACGGCCGCGCACGGCCGCCGCCGGGCTGCGCCGCCCCCGCGGGCCGCGCAGCGATCACCACCGATGCAACAGACAGGAGCAACAGCATGCGCATGCGCGCAAGGAACACGAGCCGCGCGGCCCTGGTGGCCGCGGGCGCCGTCGCGATCGGGGCCGCCTTCGGCTCCGGCGCGGCCATCGCCGGCACGACCACGCCGGGCGGCGGCCCGGCCGCCGCGTCGCAGGCCCCGGCGGAGCGCGCCGCCGGAGCCCGGTACGGCGGGGGCGGTGACATGCAGACCTCGGGCATCCTCTCGATCGGCGGGGGGAACCAGGTCTTCGCCCCGATCACCCTTCCGCTCGACATCTGCGGCAACTCGATCGCGATCGCCGGGCTGAGCCGGGCGCAGTGCAAGGGCGGCGCCGGCGTCTCGTTCGGGGGCCACGGGCACCACGGCGGCCACCGGGCGGCCGAGCCCGCCTGGCGCGGCGACGGAGGCTGGGACGGCGGGGGCGGCTGGGACGGCGGGGGCGGCCACGGGGGCATGGAGACCTCGGGCATGTTCAGCGTCCTCGGCGGCAACCAGGTGTTCGCGCCGATCACCGCTCCCGTCAGTGTGTGCGGGAACTCGGTCGCGGTCTTCGGGATCTCCGAGGCGCAGTGCAAGGGCGGCGCGTTCGTCAAGCACGGCGGCAACCACCCGAAGATGCAGACCTCGGGCTTCTTCAGCGTCCTCGGCGGCAACCAGGTGTTCGCGCCGATCACCGCTCCCGTCAGTGTGTGCGGGAACTCGGTCGCGGTCTTCGGGATCTCCCAGGCCCAGTGCGAGGGCGGCGCGTTCGTCGGGGACGGGGGCGAGAAATGGACGCCGCCCGTGAAGAAGCACAAGAAGCACAAGAAGCACTGCAAGCCGTACAAGCCGTCCAAGCACCGTCCGGCGGTCAAGCACAAGAAGCTGCCCTCGACACTGCGGTCGGCCGACTCCCGCATGGCGGGACCCGTCCCCGGTTCCGGGGACGGTCTGGGCCCGGTGCAGAGGGTCCTCAACACGCTGAAGAGGGCGATGCCGGGCGTGGACGTCCCGCCCACGGAGGTCGGGCCGAACCTGCCGACCGGTGGCGGGATGCCGTTCCGGACCGGCTCGCCGGCCCTGCACTGAGCCCGGACCGGCGCGGATGACGATCCGCGGCCGGTGAACCGCGGAGAGGGGGCGGCAGACGTGCCGTCCCCTCCCCATGGCAGAAGCACTCCAGACCGATTGGGGGCGAACCATGCTCGACCGAAAATCGTTCGGCGCGGTGACCGTTGCCGTGTGCTGCGGCGCGTCCGTGCTGGGCGTCTCCCAGATGCCCGCGCAGGCCCAGGCCCCGGTTCAGGGGGTCGCTCAGGCGGCGCCCGCGCGCGCCGCGTCGGCGGTGGCGCGCGCGCGGCCGAAGAAGGGCGCGCTGATCGGGCAGATCCGGATCAAGCGGATGCGGCTGAAGGCGGCCGTCCGGCAGGGCGTCGGCCAGGCGATCCTGCGCCGCGGCGTCGGGCACTACCCGGGGACCGGGCTTCCGGGCCGCGACGGCAACACGGTGCTCCTCGGCCACCGCACGACCTGGCTGCACCCGTTCAACAAGCTCGACCGGATGCGGCGCGGTGACCGGATCGTCCTGCGCGTGGGCCGCGTGACCTACGTGTACAAGGTGCGCACCAAGCGCGTCATCAGGCCGCGCGACATGCGCGTCCTGGAGCCGGTGCCGTTCAAGCGGGCCAGTGCGCCGAACGGCCAGTACATCACGCTCATCACCTGCACGCCGAAGGGCTCGGACGCCCACCGCCTCGTCGTCGTGGGCACGCTCCAGTCGAAGCGCTGACCGGGGCCCCGAAGCGCACGACCCGGGGCCGGACGCTGGACGGCGCGGAGCGGCTCCGCGCCGTTCAGCGGCCGCCGTAGAGGGCGATCAGCCCGTTGTAGTCGCCCCTGCCGAGGGTGGCGGGGCCGCGGTCGCAGGACGCGAGGGCCGGCGCCATCGTGAGGTTCTCGTGCTCGATCCCCTCGACGTGGGCCAGGCCGAAGACATGGCCGGCCTCGTGCGTGGCGACCGCCTCGGCGGAGTAGGCGCCCGCCGGGCACGTCCCGCCCGTCCACCACTTCTTGCCCCGCACCTGCAGCGCCATGTCGGTCTCGACCGTCGCCGACCCGAGGTACCAGGTGCAGGTGGCGGCGAGGACGTCGTTGTCCGCGCCCTGCATGGACAGCCAGCCGAACGTGTTGACGCGGTCCCGCTTCCCGCAGGCGGCGGCGCCGGTCACGTTCGGCGGCCGGTTCGCCTGCCCGGCGTAGTTCTCGCCCACGTCCGGCAGCGGGCTGAAGCGGCCGCCGTTGCAGTCGGTCCGGGCGTTCGCCATGTTGGACACGCCCGCCGCTATGGGCGCCCTGGACAGCCCGGCCGCGCCCGCGTAGTAGTGCCACTGGACGGCGGAGCCCTTCCGCCACTTGCTCGGCTCGGCGCGGTGGGTGCCGTCGGCGCAGGCCGCGGCCGGCGCCCGGAAGCCGCGCGGCCGGCCGTGCGGCGCCCGCC
>NZ_JBFARO010000148.1:0-19381 GCF_040677125.1 Actinomadura sp. NPDC049382 | reverse complement strand
CGTGCGTCCTCGGGATGGTGCACCACCGTGCAAACGCAGACCCGCATCACACTCACCGCACGGCCAGACCGCGACCGGGTCACCGAGGCGTGCGATCCCGGCGCGGTCGGCATCGGCGGCCGCGGGCTCGCCGGGGCCGGCGCCGGCCGGCGCCTCCTCCGCGGCGTACGCGGCCGGGTCGGTGACGACGGGAAGGTCGGTCTTCGTCGGGGCGGCGGGAGTCGGGGCGACGTCGTCCAGCGGGGCGACCTTCTGGTCTTCCATGTGCCGTTGTACGCACGGGCGCGCGGACGCGTTCGACGTTTCCGGCGGCGAGTCGCGGGCGGCGCGCCCCGCCGCCGTCAGCCCTCCCGTCCGCCCAGGTAGTCCTCGCGGACGCGGCGCCGGCTGAGCTTGCCGGACGGGGTGCGCGGCAGCGCCGGGCGGAACTCGATCCGCCGGGGGTGCTTCAGCTTCGCCAGCCGCGGCGCGCAGAACGCGAGCAGGTCGGCGGCCAGCGCGTCGCCCGCCTCCGCGCCCTCGGCGGGTTCGACGAGCGCGACGGCGAGCTGCCCCCAGTCGTCGTCGGGGACGCCGATGACGACGGTGTCCCCCACGGCCGGGTGCTGGAGCAGCACGGACTCGATCTCCGCCGGGTAGATGTTGACGCCGCCGGAGATGATGAGGTCGGTGCGGCGGTCGCTCATGTAGAGCCAGCCGTCCTCGTCCAGGTGGCCGAGGTCGCCGGGCGTGTAGAAGTCGCCGCGCATCGCGGCGGCGGTCTTGTCCGGGTCGTCGTGGTACTCGAAGCCGGGCTGCCCGCTCGCGTAGATCAGGCCGGTCTCGCCGGGCGGCAGCTCGGCGCCCTCCGGGTCCAGGATCTTGATCTGGACGCCCTCGACCGCGCGCCCGACCGTCCCGGGATGGGCGAGCCACTCGTGCGGCGCGGCGACGACGACGGGCCCGCTCTCGGTGGAGCCGTAGTACTCGTAGAGGACGGGCCCCCACCAGTCCATCATCCGCTGCTTGGTCTCCTTGGGGATCGGCGCGGCGGTGTGGAAGACCTGCCGCAGCGACGACACGTCGTACCTGCCCCGGACGTCCTCGGGCAGGCCGAGCATGCGGTGGAACATGGTCGGCACCATCAGCGAGTTGGTGACCCGGTACCGCTGGATGAGGTCGAGGGTCTCCTCGGGCCCGAAGCGGGCGGAGATGACGACGGCGTGGCCGAGGCTGAGCGACATCAGGGCGTGGACGCAGGGCGCCGAGTGGTACAGCGGGCCGATGGCGAGATGGACCTCGTCGTCGCCGGGTTCGAGGCCGAGGTGCCGCATCAGCGTCTGCTTCATGACCTCGAACAGCACTTCGGGCGGGATGTCCATCAGTGGGCGCCGCACGCCCTTGGGCCGTCCGGTCGTCCCGGACGTGTAGAGCATCACCGAGCCCATCTGGCGCTTGGCCGGCGGGTCGGCGCTGTGCGCGGCGCACAACTCGGCCATCGCGCGGTAGCCCGCGGCGGGGTCGGCGCTCACCCGGCCCTCCGCCGGGACGCCCGCCTCGTCGGCCGCGCCGGACACGGCGGCGGCGAACTCGCCCTCGGTGATGACGGCCTTGGCGCCGGAGTCGCCGAGGATGTAGCCGATCTCGGGCGCGGTGAGGTGGCGGCTCACGGGGACGAGGTAGAGCCCCGACTGCATCGCGGCCAGCATCACGGTGAGGAACTCGCGCCGGTTGCTCAGGACCGTCGCGAGCGCGTCGCCGGGGCTCAGCCCGATGCTCGCGAGCGCGTGGGAAAGGCGGTTCACCTCGGCGTGGAGTTCGCCGTAGGTCACCGGTTCGCCCGGGGCCAGCACGGCCGGGCGGTCCGGGTCGTTCTGTGCGATCTGGTAGAAGCCGACACCTTCGACGCCCATACGGCTCTCCTCAGTGCGGGGTCTGGCTCGGTCCATCTGACCCGTCTTGCTGGCGACCCGTCAAGAGGGCGCGGCGCGGAGCGGCGACGGAGATCGACCGGCCCCGGTCAGCCCGCTTTCCTGACCGCGACCGTCCGGCTACGTATCATGATGGGTCAGTGCCGGGGGGCCGAGAACCGAGACCTACACGGCGATGGGGCGTGCATGACGGGACCGAGCGGCGACGGCGGCCGGTCGCGTCCGCCGGGGCGCCAGGACGGCCTTCCCCCCTGGCTCCGCAGGTTCCTGCAGGTCATGTTCCTCGACCTCTGCTCCACCGTCATCGTCAGCATCGGGGTGACGCTCGTGCACGGCGTCTTCTGGCTGAACGCGGTCGTCACCCTGCTGGTCGTCGCGGTGCTGACGGCCGTGCTGCTCGTCTTCTACCCCGCGACCGCGCACGCCGTCCTGGAGCGGGTCGGGCGCGTGCTGCGCGGGGGCGGCGCGACGCTCGGATGGGGCCTCGCGGGCGCCGCCGCGATGGCCGCGCTCCTGCTCGCCGGCACCGGCGTCCAGGTGCTCCGCGACCGCGCGAGTGCGTGCGGGCAGCCGCTCGACCTGCGGGTGCTGACCGCCCCCGAGACGCTCACGCCGCTGCGGGCCGCCGCCGCCGAGTTCGTGAACGACAGCGAGGACCGCGGCTGCCGCGAGTACAGCGTCACCGTCGTCCCCGAAGCCGGGCCCGTCCCGCTGTACGACGGGTTCCGGCTGCTGTGGCGGCGCAGCGCGGCGGCGGACGCGGGCCACTCCGACGCCCAGCAGTTGTTCGGCCCGCAGCCCGACATCTGGATCCCGTCGTCCACGGCCGAGTACGACTTCGTCCCGAAGGGCCCGGGCCAGGTCGGCGCGGCCGGGGCGGGGCCGGGCGCGCCGGCCGGCAAGGCCGACCCGGTGTTCCGGGTGCGCGGCTCGGTCGGGACGTCCCCGCTGGTGCTGGCGCTGTTCACCCGGGCGCACGAGTCCGTCGCCGACCCGATCGCGGCGCCGATCGCGCCGAGCACGGCGGCGCTGCTGCGCCGGGTCGCGGACGCGGGGGTGCGGCTGCGCGCGATCGCGCGGCCCGTCCCGGAGACGTCGGCGGCGGCGCTCGCCGTCACGCCCGCGCTGTACGACGGGGCGCCGGGCTCCGACGCCGCGGACGAGCGGTTCGCCGAGCCCGCCGACCTGGTGGCGCCGGACGCGGTGTCGCTGCTGTGCCGGTTCCGGGAGCGCGCCGCCGCGCAGGACTCCGCCCCGCCCGACGACGTCGCCGTCGCCGTGCCCGAGCAGGCGCTGCACGACTACGACATGGGCCGGCCGCTCGGCGACCGCTGCGGCGCGGCCGACCCGGACGCCGCCGCGTTCGCGCGGTGGCGCCTGCACCCCTACTACGCGACCGGCCTGCCGACGCTGGACCACCCGTTCGTCCAGGTGAAGTGGCGCGGCCAGGACACGCGGGAGCGGGACGCGGCGGTGACCGCGTTCCGCCGCTGGCTCGACCGCAACCCGCTGACCCGGCAGGGCCTCCGCGACGACCGCGGCGTCATCCCGCCCGCGCGCGAGGGCGACACCCGGCACTACTACCTGTCGCGGCTGCAGGGCCTCGTCGGCACCAGGGTGATGCCGACCGTGGTGGGGCTGGAGTCGCCGGCGGGCGTCCAGGACACCCTCGACCGCATCGGCGCGGCCCGCCCCCGGACGTCGGTGTCGCTGCTGCTGGACGTGTCCGGGTCGATGGGCGGCGCGGCGCAGGCGCGCGGCGGTTCGCGGCTCGTGCGCGGGACGTCGTTCCTGCGCAGCCTGGTGGCGCAACTGCAGAGCAACGACCGCGCGGGCCTGCAGGTGTCGTCGGCCACGGCGTCGCCGAGCGCGGCGGACACCTTCGGCAACGTCCCGCAGGACGCGGCGTCTCCGGAGCAGAAGAGCGCGATCACGAGCAGGCTGCAGGCGGTCGCGTCCAGCGGCGCCGACCAGCCGCTCAGCGACGCGATCGCGGCGGCCGACCTCGGGCCCGGGCGGCAGAACCTCGTCCTCGTCACCGACGGGCAGTCCGCCGCGACCAACCCGGGGCTCGGGTCGCGGGTCGGCTGGCTGTCAGGTGAGTTCCGCGGGCGGCATCCGGGGCTGCGGCTGACGGTGGTGCTGACGGGCCCGGCGACGTGCGGCTCTTCCCCCGTGCGGGAGATCGTGGCGGCGCTCGGCCCGAAGGACGGGCGGGGATGCGTCCCGCTGACCGACGCGCCCGAGGCCGAGCAGGCCGCCGAACTGCTGGCGGAGCTGCGATGAGACGCCCCCGCCTTCTCCCGAGAGGCCGCCGCGCGCGGGTGAGCGCCGCGGCCGGGGCGGCGCTGGTGCTGGTGGCGTGGCTGCTCGTCGTCCTGTGGCCGGGCGCGTCGTACTCGGGCATGGCGGCCGACTGCGACAGGTCGGAGCTGTTCGTCGTGGGCGGCACGGACGTCAGCCTGAAGAACCAGCGGCGGGCCCTGATCCGGCAGTGGAACGAGGGCCGCTACCCGGACGGCCGCCCCCATCCGCACGCCACGCTGGTCGAGGCGGCGGAGTCCACCGACCTGCAGCACAGCCAGATCAAGGCGGTGCAGGAGTCCGGCAGCTGCGCCTACGAGGTCCTGATCATGGACAACACGTGGACGGCGCAGTTCGCCGACGCCGGCTACCTGCGGCCGCTCGACGGCATCGACGGGCTCGACGACTTCTTCCCGGCCGCGCTGCGGACGGGCGAGTGGGACGGCGAGCTGTACGCCGTCCCCTTCAACGTGGACGTGGGCCTCCTCTACTACTGGGAGGGCGTGTCGCCGCCGACCGCGTGGCCGGGGCTGCTGTCGTCCGGCGTCGCGATGCAGCTCGCCGACTACGAGGGCCTGACGGTGAACGCGCTGGAGGCCGTGTGGAACGACGGCGGCGGCGGACGGCTCACCGGCACCGACCGCCCGAGCGAGGAGGAGCTGAAGACGAAGGTGTATCCGGCGCTCGCCCGGCTGGTGCCGCGCGTGCACGGGGCGCTGGCGGCGTCGCGCGGGTACGGGGAGCTGCAGAGCATCGAGGCGTTCGCGTCCGGGGCGAAGCTCATGCGCAACTGGCCGTACGCGTTCTCGGCGCTCGCGTCCGAGCCCCGGATGCGGGACGGCGCGCGGCTGCGGTTCGGGGTGGCGGCGCTGCCGGGACGCACCGTCCTCGGCGGGCAGAACCTCGCCGTGTCCGAGCGCTCCCCGAACCCCGGCGACGCCGCCGACCTCGTGGAGTTCCTGAGCGGGACGGGCAGCCAGCGGCTGCTGTTCTCCTGCGGCGGGTTCGCGCCGGGCCGCTACTCGGCGCTCGGCCTGTCGCCCGGCCGGCACTCCCCCGCCGACGTGAAGGTGCGGGCCTGCTCGTCCCTCACCGGCCAGCCGGTCGGGCCGGGCGAGACCGAGGTGCCGGACGAGGCGCAGCTCACCGGGCTGGCGCGGGCGGTGGTGACCGCGCTGGGCCGGGCCGAGCCGCGCCCGGTGACCCCGCACTACAGCACGTTCACCGGCACGTTCCGGGGCTGCGTCCAGAAGATCTTCGACCGGGCGGGCACGGACCCCGAGGCGTTCGCCGAGGCGGTCGGGCGGTCCCTGGACGGCCGCACCGCGTCCTGCTGAGCCCGGCGGACCCGGCTAGCGGAGGCCGCCGAGGGCGGCGCGGGCCATCGCGTGCAGCAGGTCGCCCATCGCGTCGCGGTCGAGCCCGGCGGCGCTGCGCGGGGTGGAGTTGAGCAGGCCGAAGCAGGCGTGCACGGCCGCGCGCGTCCGGTCGTCGGGCCGGCACGGGTCCATGCGGCGCAGGACGGCGACCCATTCCTCGACGTAGGCGCGCTGGAGGCGGCGGACGCGGTGCCGCTGCGGCTCGGGCACGTTGTCGAGCTCCCGCTCGTGCACGGTGATCAGCGCGGGGTTGTCGAGCGCGAACGCGATGTGCCAGCGCAGCAGCGCGTCGAGGGCCCGCGCCGGGTCGGGATCCGCGGCGCGCCGGACGCCCTCGGCGAGCAGCCGCTCGCTGATGTCGAGGAGCATCTCGGCGAGGACGGCCTCCTTGCCGCTGAAGTGCCGGTAGAGGGCGGGGCCGGTGAGCCCGACGGCGCGGCCGAGGTCGCCGATCGACACCCCGTGGTAGCCGCGCCGCGCGAACAGTTCGGCGGCGGCGCCGAGGATCTCGGCCCGGCGCGGGTTCGGCGGTCCGGCGCCGCCGAGCTCCACGGCCCGTTGGGAGGTCATGCGGGCCAGTCTAGACTAGGGTTGTTAACGAGCGTTAACATCGGCATTGTTAATGAACGTTAACCGGGAAGGGGAGGCATGGGCGGTCCCGAGATCGACTCCCGCGCCGACGTGGCGGGCGAGGCGTTCAAGGCCAACACGGCGCACAACGAGGCCCTGGTCGCCGAGCTGCGCGAGCGCGTCGACGCGGCCGGGCGCGGCGGTCCGGAGCGGGCCCGCGAACGGCATGTCGCGCGCGGCAAGCTGCTCCCCCGCGACCGGGTCGACACGCTGCTCGACCCCGGCTCGCCCTTCCTGGAACTGTCGCCGCTGGCCGCGCACGGCATGTACGGCGACGAGGCGCCCGGCGCCGGGATCATCACCGGCGTCGGCCGGGTGTCCGGCCGCGAGTGCGTGATCGTCGCCAACGACGCCACCGTCAAGGGCGGCACGTACTACCCCGTCACCGTGAAGAAGCACCTGCGGGCGCAGGAGGTGGCGCTGCACAACCGGCTGCCGTGCCTCTACCTGGTCGACTCGGGCGGCGCGTTCCTGCCCCGGCAGGACGAGGTCTTCCCCGACCGCGAGCACTTCGGCCGCATCTTCTACAACCAGGCGACGATGTCCGGGCGGGGCATCCCGCAGATCGCGGCGGTGCTGGGGTCGTGCACGGCGGGCGGCGCCTACGTCCCGGCGATGAGCGACGAGGCCGTCATCGTGCGCGGCCAGGGGACGATCTTCCTCGGCGGGCCGCCGCTGGTGAAGGCCGCGACCGGCGAGGTCGTCACCGCCGAGGAGCTCGGCGGCGGCGAGCTGCACTCCCGCACGTCCGGCGTGACCGACCATCTCGCCGAGGACGACGCCCACGCGCTGCGGATCGTCCGCGACATCGTCTCCACGCTGGGCCCGCGCGAGCCGCGCCCGTGGGACGTCGCGCCCGCGGAGGAGCCCGCCGCCGACCCGTCCGAGCTGTACGGGATCGTCCCGCCCGACTCGCGCACCCCCTACGACGTCCGCGAGGTCATCGCCCGGATCGTGGACGGCAGCCGCTTCCAGGAGTTCAAGAAGGAGTACGGCGCCACGCTCGTCACCGGGTTCGCGCGCATCCACGGGCACCCGGTCGGGATCGTCGCGAACAACGGCATCCTGTTCGGCGAGTCCGCGCAGAAGGGCGCGCACTTCATCGAGCTGTGCGACCGGCGCAGCGTCCCGCTCGTGTTCCTGCAGAACATCACCGGGTTCATGGTCGGGCGCGAGTACGAGGCGAGCGGCATCGCCAAGCACGGCGCGAAGATGGTCACCGCCGTCGCGTGCGCCCGCGTCCCCAAGTTCACCGTCGTGATCGGCGGCTCGTTCGGCGCCGGGAACTACGCGATGTGCGGCCGGGCGTACTCGCCGCGCTTCCTGTGGATGTGGCCGAACGCCCGCATCTCGGTCATGGGCGGGGAGCAGGCCGCGAGCGTCCTCGCGACCGTCCGCCGCGACCAGCTGGAGGCGCGCGGCGAGGAGTGGCCCGCCGCGGACGAGGAGGGGTTCAAGGCGCCGATCCGCGAGCAGTACGAGGCGCAGGGCAACCCGTACTACTCGACGGCGCGGCTGTGGGACGACGGGGTGATCGACCCGCTCGACACCCGGCGCGTCCTCGGGCTCGGGCTGTCGGTGGCCGCCAACGCACCGCTGGAGCCGGTCGGCTACGGCGTCTTCCGGATGTGAGGGTGTTGATGTTCGACAGCGTCCTGGTCGCCAACCGCGGGGAGATCGCCGTCCGCGTGTTCCGGACCCTGCGGCGGCTCGGCGTCCGCTCGGTGGCGGTGCACACCGACGCCGACGCCGGGGCCCGCCACGTGCGCGAGGCGGACGAGGCCCTGCGCATCCCGTCGTACCTGGACATCGACGCCGTGATCGCGGCGGCCCGGGACTCCGGGGCGTCGGCCGTCCACCCGGGGTACGGGTTCCTCGCCGAGAACACGGCGTTCGCGCGGGCGTGCGGCGAGGCGGGGCTGGTGTTCATCGGCCCGCCCGCCGCGGCGATCGAGGCGATGGGCGACAAGATCCGCGCGAAGCGGACGGTCGCGGCCGCCGGGGTCCCGGTCGTGCCGGGCCGGGACGAGCCCGGCCTCTCGGACGCCGAGCTGGAGGCCGCCGCGCTGGAGGTCGGGCTGCCGGTGCTGCTCAAGCCGTCCGCGGGCGGCGGCGGCAAGGGCATGCGGCTCGTCCGGGACGCGGCGGACCTGCCGGAGGCGATCGCGTCCGCCCGCCGCGAGGCGCGCGGCTCGTTCGGCGACGACACGCTGCTCGCCGAGCGGTTCGTGGCCAACCCGCGGCACATCGAGATCCAGGTCTTCGCCGACGCGCACGGCGGCGCCGTCCACCTCGGCGAGCGCGAGTGCAGCCTGCAGCGCCGGCACCAGAAGATCATCGAGGAGGCGCCGTCGCCGCTGCTGGACGAGGCGTCCCGCGCGCGGATGGGCGCCGCCGCCGTCGCCGCCGCGCAGGCCGTCGGGTACGTGGGCGCCGGGACGGTCGAGTACATCGTCTCCGCCGACCGCCCCGACGAGTTCTTCTTCATGGAGATGAACACCCGGCTCCAGGTCGAGCACCCGGTCACCGAGCTGGTGACGGGCCTGGACCTGGTGGAGCTCCAGCTCCGGGTCGCGTGCGGCGAGCCGCTGCCGTTCACGCAGGACGAGGTGGCGCTGGACGGCCACTCCATCGAGGCCCGCGTCTACGCCGAGGACCCGGCGCGCGGCTTCCTGCCGACCGGCGGGCGCGTGCTGGCGCTCCGCGAGCCCGAGGGCGCCCGCGTCGACTCCGGGCTCGACGCCGGCACCGAGGTCGGCGGCTCCTACGACCCGATGCTCGCCAAGGTGATCGTGCACGGCGCCGACCGCGCCGAGGCCCTGCACCGGCTCGACCGGGCGCTCGCCTCGTACACCTTGCTGGGCGTCCCGACGAACGTGGCGTTCCTGCGGGCGCTGCTGCGGCACCCGTCGGTGGTCTCCGGCGACCTCGACACCGGGCTCGTCGAGCGGGCCCTGGACGACCTGGTCGCGGGCGCCTCCGTGCCGCCGGAGGTGCTGGCCGCCGCAGCGCTGGAGCGGATGCGCGCCCTGGAGTCCGGCGCGGACGGCACCGGGGACCCGTGGGACATCCCGGACGGCTGGCGGCCCGGCGCGCACGCGTGGGCGCCGTGGATCATCACCCCGTCCGGCGGGGAGCCGGTGGAGGTCCGCGTGCAGGGCCGCGCCGCGTCCGCCCGCGTCGCGGTCGGCGGCGCCGAGCCGGTCGGCGCGTCGCTGACCGGCCCGTTCATCCTGACCTACGGTGGAAGGACGACCTCGTTCGAGGCCGCCCGGGACGGCGGCACGCTGTGGCTCGGCCGGGACGGGCACGCGTGGGCGCTGAGCGAGCACGTCCGCGCCGAGGGCGGCGCCGCCGCGGCCGCCGCCGGCGACGGGGTGCTGCGCAGCCCGATGCCGGGGACGGTCCTCGCCGTGAAGGCGGCCGAGGGCGACCGGGTCGAGGCCGGGCAGCCGCTCGTGGTCGTCGAGGCGATGAAGATGGAGCACACCGTCACCGCGCCGCTCGCCGGCGTCGTGGCGAAGCTGCCGGTCCGCGCGGGCGCGCAGGTCGCGCTGGACGCGGTGCTGGCCGTGATCGAGGAGGCCCGATGAGCACACCCCTCGCCGGACTGCCCGAGCGGGTCACGATCTACGAGGTCGGGCCCCGGGACGGGCTGCAGAACGAGAAGGAGGTCGTCCCGGTCGACGTCAAGTCCGAGTTCGTGACGCGGCTGGCGGACGCCGGGCTGCGGACGATCGAGACCACCAGCTTCGTCCATCCGAAGTGGGTGCCGCAGCTCGCCGACGCCGAGCAGCTCCTGGAGATCCTGCCGCGCTCGCCGCGGTTGCGCTATCCCGTCCTCGTCCCGAACGAGCGGGGCCTCGAACGGGCGCTCAGCAACGGCGTCACCGAGATCGCCATCTTCGGCAGCGCGACGGAGACGTTCGCCCGCCGCAACCTCAACCGCACGGTGGACGAGTCCCTCGCGATGTTCGCCCCGGTCGTGGAACGCGCGCGCGCCGAGGGCCTCTGGGTGCGCGCCTACGTCTCGATGGTGTGCGGCGACCCGTGGGAGGGCGACGTGCCCATCTCCCAGGTGGTGTCCGTGGCGTCCCGGATGATGGACATGGGCTGCTCCCAGCTCAGCCTCGGCGACACCATCGGCGTCGGCACGCCCGGCCAGGTCACCGCCCTGATCGATGCGCTCGGCGCGGCGGGCATCGGCACCGAGCGGCTCGCCGTCCACTTCCACGACACCTACGGGCAGGCCCTCGCCAACACCCTCGCCGCGCTGCAGGCCGGCGTCACCGTCGTGGACGCCTCCGCGGGCGGCCTCGGCGGCTGCCCGTACGCCGAGAGCGCCACCGGCAACCTGCCCACCGAGGACCTCGTCTGGATGTTGCACGGCCTCGGCATCGAGACGGGCGTCGACCTCGGCGCGCTCGCCGCCACCAGCCGCTGGATGGCCGGGCACCTCGGCCGTCCCAGCCCGTCCCGCGTCGTCCAGGCCCTGTCCCCGGAATCGGAGTAACCATGATCGACTTCACGCTCACCGACGAGCAGGAGGAACTGCGGCGCACGGTCGAGCGGTTCGCCCGCGAGACCGTCGCCCCGGTGATCGGCGACCTGTACGAGCGCGGCGAGTTCCCGTACGAGATCGTCGCCGGGATGGGGAAGATGGGGCTGTTCGGGCTGCCGTTCCCCGAGGAGCACGGCGGCATGGGCGGCGACTACTTCACGCTCTGCCTGGCCCTTGAGGAGCTCGCCCGCGTCGACTCGTCCGTGGCGATCACGCTGGAGGCCGGCGTCTCGCTCGGCGCGATGCCGATCTACCGGTTCGGGTCGCAGGAGCAGAAGGAGCGGTGGCTCCCGGCGCTCACCTCCGGCGAGAAGCTGGCCGGGTTCGGGCTGACCGAGCCGGGCGGCGGCTCCGACGTCCCCGGCGGCATGCGCACCACCGCCCGGCTGGACGGCGACACCTGGGTGATCAACGGGTCGAAGGCGTTCATCACCAACTCCGGCACCGACATCACCGCGTTCGTCACGGTCACCGCCTACACCGGCGAGAACGAGATCTCCACGATCATCGTCCCGAACGGCACCCCCGGCTTCACGGTCGGGCGCAAGTACTCCAAGGTGGGCTGGTCGTCGTCCGACACGCGCGAGCTGTCGTTCGACGACGTGCGGGTCCCCGCCGAGAACCTGGTCGGCGAGCGCGGCCGGGGCTACGCCCAGTTCCTGCGCATCCTGGACGAGGGCCGCATCGCGATCGCCGCGCTGTCGGTGGGCCTCGCCCAGGGCTGCGTGGACGAGTCGCTCCGCTACGTCCGGGAGCGGGAGGCGTTCGGCCGGGAGATCGGCCGCTACCAGGCCATGCAGTTCAAGATCGCCGACATGGAGACGCGGACCCACACCGCGCGCCTCGCCTACTACGCCGCCGCCGCGAAGATGCTGCGCGGCGAGCCGTTCAAGAAGGAGGCGGCGATCGCCAAGCTCGTCGCGTCCAACGCGGCCATGGACAACGCCCGCGACGCCACGCAGGTCTTCGGCGGCTACGGCTTCATGAACGAGTACGCGGTCGGCCGCTTCTACCGCGACGCGAAGATCCTCGAAGTCGGCGAGGGCACCTCCGAGGTGCAGCGGATGCTGATCGCCCGCGCGCTCGGCCTCCCGCCGTCCTGACCCGCCGCGCCGCCCGCCCCGCGAACGCGGGACGGGCGGCGCCGCCGGGCGGCGCGGCGCGCCGTCAGCGGATCTTCGACAGGTCGAGCAGCATCGTCCCGCTCTTGGTCGTGAAGAAGTACTGCGGGTTCCGGTCGTCGCGCGCCGCACCCATCATCTCGTTGTTCCGCCGTATCCCGGTGTCGAGCAGCACGCCCGACTCGACGTCGTACAGGACGTGGGTCTTCGTCTTGAACAGACCGTCCGGGAAGTACGGGAGGTACCGGCCGTAGACGAGTTCCGGCCCGGGGCCGACGGGGTCGCCGGGCAGGGTCCTGCCGGCCTTCCCGTCCCTGCGCTGCACGGCGGTCTTCATGTCCCGGTGGTAGGTGGCGCCGGACGTGGGGCCTCCGACGCACCAGGTCACGCCGCACGGCCACGCCCCCTTGAACGGCGCGAGGCGGGCGTCGCGGCGCTCGCCGGTCGCCGCGTTCCGCAGCGACTCGAACCCGACGGAGCCGAGCCCGCCCTCGCGTGACGCGGGGGAGCCGATCCACGGCCAGGACACGATCGCGAACCCGTCGCTGCCGGGGACCTTCACGGGCGCGCCGCCCGCCAGCGGCGCCCGGTACACGGCGTCGCCCATCCCCATGACGACGCTGTCCCCGTCGATGAGCAGCGTGGACACGCCGTCCCCCGGCAGCCCGGTGATCTTGTGCGCGGTGCCGCCGGCGAGCGGCGCGCCCCAGACCTCGGCGGTGTCGCGGCCGCCCGCCCGGTACGACGGCCACCAGACGACCCGGCCCCGCGCGATGGTGAAGTCGGACGAGTAGATCCTCGATCCGGGCGGGACCACGAGGTCGGTGATCACATTGGCGCGGCCGGTGCCGAGGTCGTAGGACCACAGCTTGTCCGGGAGCTGCAGGGACGCCCAGGTCGTCCCGACCAGCACGTCGCCGTCCAGCAGCGCGACGAGGTGCAGGGTGCGCCCGTTCGGCAGCCGCCCGGGGACGCTCCGGACGGCGTCCGGCCAGCGTTCGCGCACCTTGACCGGCGCGCCGAGGTCGGCGGAAGCACCGCCAGCGCCTCCCACAGGCGCGGGTCGCTCTCGGCCCGGGCCAGGCCGGGGTCGTCGTAGCGCCGTTCCGGCACGCTGCCCATCAGGTGCTCGCGTCTTCGCCGCCGCCACATGCTGATGTGCTGCCGCGCCATGATCTTCCGGACGTACCCCTCGGGATCGTTCTTGTTGACGACCCGCCCCCAGGCGCCGCGCAGCCGGATGAGGCTCTCCTGCACCAGGTCCGCCGCGTCGTCGGCGTTGCCGGTGAGGACAAAGCCGTAGCGCAGCAGAGCCTGGGCGCGTGTCGTCACGAATTCCTCGTACGTCACGCCGTCATCGTCCAAAGACCCGTCCTTCCATCGCCCCAAGGACGCGCCGGGGACCGGATCTGTTGCACGCCCGTGCGGGGCGCGGCGGGCGCGGTAGGGTCGGCGGATGCTGCTGCGCGCCTATGGGATCGCCCGGTCGCTGGTCATGTACTACGGGGTTCCGGGCAAGCACCGGCGCGCGAAGCGGCTCTACGGCATGTTCATCGGGCCCGGTGACGTGGCGTTCGACATCGGCGCGCATGTGGGCGGCCGGGTGCGGGTCTGGCGGCGGCTCGGGGCGCGCGTGGTCGCGGTCGAGCCCCAGCCCGACTGCCTGCGCGTGCTGCGGCTGTTCTTCGGGCGCGACCGGGACGTGGCGATCGTGCCGGGTGCGGCCGGGGCGGAGCCGGGCAAGGCGCACCTGGCGCTGTCCACGGCGACGCCGACGGTGTCCTCGATGTCGCCCGGCTGGATCAGGTCGGTGACGACCGACAGCAGCTTCGCCCGCGTCCGCTGGGACCGCTCGGTCGAGGTGGAGGTGACCACGCTGGACGCCCTCGTCGCGGCGCACGGCGAGCCCGCCTTCTGCAAGATCGACGTCGAGGGCTTCGAGGCGGACGTCCTCGCGGGCCTGTCCCGGCCGGTCCCCGCGCTGTCGTTCGAGTACGTCCCGTCGGCGCACGACGCCGCGCTGGAGGCGCTGGGCCTCGTGGAGCGGCTCGGCGCGTACGAGTACAACTACTCCCCCATCGAGACGATGCGGCTCGCGAGCCCGCGCTGGCTGAGCGCCGTCGAGCTGCGGCGGCGGCTGGAGGGCATCCGGCCGCGCGGCCGGTCCGGCGACGTCTACGCCCGGCTGCGCTCCCCCGGCCGGTGAACTCGGGCGAACCGCCCCATCTGGAAACAAGACTTACTAATATGTGGCCCGCACCACTACAGCGACGTATGGGGGCCACCGTGCCGGACGCATCGGAGAGTGAGCCGTCCTCGGCCGACCTGAGGACCGACGTGGCCCACTCCGCGCGGGTCTACGACTACCTGCTCGGCGGCAAGGACAACTACGCCGCCGACCGGGCCGCGGCCGAGGAGGTCGTCAGGATCGCCCCCTACATGCGCACGTCGGTGCGGGCGAACCGCGAGTTCATGGTCCGGGTGGCGCGGTACCTGGCCGCCGAGGCCGGCATCCGGCAGTTCCTCGACATCGGCACCGGCCTGCCGACGTCGCCGAACCTGCACGAGGTGGTCCAGGAGGTCGATCCGTCCGCCCGCGTGGTCTACGTCGACAACGACCCGATCGTGCTGGTGCACGCCCGCGCCCTGCTCACCGGCACCCCCGAGGGGCGGTCGCGCTACATCCACGCCGACCTCGCCGAGCCGGACGCCATCCTGGCGTCACCGGAGGTGCGCGACACGCTCGACCTGTCCCGGCCGGTGGCGCTCTGCCTCATCGCGGTGCTCCACTTCGTCCACGACGAGGAGCTGGCGCGCGGCGTCGTGCGCCGGCTCATGGACGCGCTCCCGTCCGGCAGCCACCTCGCGCTCTCCACGATCACGATCGACAGCGCCCCCGAGGAGGTCGGCGACGCCGTCCGCAGGTACAACGCGCGCGGGATCAACTCCAAGGCCCGCACGAAGGCCCAGGTGCGGAGCTTCTTCGACGGCTTCGAGCTGATCGAGCCGGGGCTGACGCCCGTCCACCACTGGCGGCCGGACGAGCGGGCCCGCGCGATCGACGACTCCCAGGTCTCGATGTACGGCGGCGTGGCCGTCAAGCGCTGACGGTCAGGCGACGGCGCCGGCGATGACGGTCGCCACCATCTTCCGGACGGCGTCCGGCTCCGGCGGGGGCCCGGAGCTGTCGGCGAACAGCAGGTGCGCGGCCCCGATCAGGGTGGGCGCGAGCGTGCCGATGTCGGCGTCCGGGCGGAGGCGGCCGAGGTCGCGTTCGGCGGTGAGGTAGCCCGCGACCACGTCCACGGCCTCGGTCAGTACCGGGACGCCGGCCGGCCAGACCCGCCGCAGCCGGACCCGCAGCTGGGTCCGGAACGTGATCAGCGGGACGATCGCGACGGCGACCGACCCGAACAGCGCCGTCAGCGCGCCGGTGAGGTTGCCGGCGATCTCGCCCGTCCCGGCGGACTCGCGCAGCGCGGCGGCCTGCGGGTCCATCCGGCCGGCGCGGTCGATGACGAAGTCGGCGAGGAACGCGTCGAAGTCGGCGAAGTGCCGGTGCAGCACCCCCTTGGCGACCCCCGCCTCGTCGGTGACCGCGCGGCTGGTCAGCGCGCTCGGGCCGCCGTGGAGCAGGACGCGCTCGGCGGCGTCGAACAGCTGCTCGCGCACGTCCCGGAGAGCCACCCCTGTGGGCACGTCGCACCGTCCTCTCGACAAGTGGGCAAGCGCCCACTATGGTGGGCACATGCCCACTCTAGCGAACGAGCCCCATCGGGCGCGCGATGTGGCGGAGTCGTTCGGCGCGGACGCCGAGCGCTACGACCGGACGCGCCCCGGCTATCCGGACGCCCTCGTGGCACGCCTCGCCGCGCTCGGGCCGGACGTCCTCGACGTCGGCTGCGGGACCGGCATCGCGGCCCGCCAGTTCCAGGCGGCCGGCTGCCGCGTCCTCGGCGTCGAGCCCGACGCCCGCATGGCCGGCCTGGCCGAACGCGCCGGCGTCCCGGTCGAGGTGTCCACCATCGAGGACTGGGACCCGGCCGGCCGGACGTTCGACACGGTCGTCGCCGGGCAGGCGTGGCACTGGGTCGACCCGGTCGCGGGCGCGGCCAAGGCGGCGCGGGCCCTGCGTCCCGGCGGGCGTCTCGCGGTGTTCTGGCACTCGTTCCAGCCCCCGCCCGAACTCGGGGACGCCATGGCCGCCGCCTACCGCCGGGCCATGCCGGACTCGCCGCTGTTCCAGAGCCCGCTGCCCGGCCCGGAGGCGTACTCGCTGATGTGCGACAAGGCGTCCGACGGCATGCGGGAGGCGGGCGGGTTCGGCGACCCGGAGGAGTGGCGCTTCCCCTGGGAGCGCGACTACACCCGCGACGAATGGCTGGAGCAGGTCCCGACCTTCGGCCTGCACTCCCGGGTCCCGGCGGACAGGCAGCGGCGGATCCTCGCCGACATCGGCGCCGCCATCGACGCCGCCGGCGGCGCGTTCACCATGGGCTACACCACGGTCGTCGCCACCGCGATCCGCGCCTGAGCCGCCCGCCCCGGCGGAACGGCCGCGCCCCGACCGGGCATGCCGTACGTCACACCCGGCGCGGAGCGCTGTCGAAAGAACAGGGGTGTCTGCTAGAAATCCACCGGTCGTGTCCGGACCGACGACGGGTGGTTCATGGAAGCGCTGCGCCCCGGGGACCCCCGGCAGGTCGGCCCGTACCGGCTGGAGGCCCGGCTGGGCGCGGGCGGCATGGGGCAGGTGTTCCTCGGCGTCTCGCCGGGCGCCCGCCGCGTCGCCGTCAAGGTGATCCGCGCCGAGTACGCCGGGGACGACCGGTTCCGGGCGCGGTTCGCCCGCGAGGTCGAGGCGGCCCGCCGGGTCGGCGGGTACCACACCGCGCAGGTCGTGGACGCCGATCCGGAGGCCGCGTCGCCGTGGCTCGTCACCGCGTTCGTCCCCGGCCCGTCCCTGCGGGAGGCCGTCGCCGGGCGCGGGCCGCTCGATCCCGGCGCGGTGCGGGCGCTCGCGTCCGGGCTGGCCGAGGGCCTCGCCGCGATCCACGCGTGCGGGCTCGTGCACCGCGACCTCAAGCCCGGCAACGTCATCATGGCGGCGGACGGCCCCCGCATCATCGACTTCGGCATCGCCCGCGCGACCGACGCGACCGCGCTGACCTCGCACAACGCGGTCGTCGGCACCTACGCCTACATGGCGCCCGAGCAGGTGCTCGGCGACATGCCGGGGCCGTCCGGCGACGTGTTCTCGCTCGGCTGCGTGCTCGCCTACGCCGCGACCGGGCGCGGCCCGTTCGACGCGGAGACCATCCCGGCGATCGTGCACCGCGTCCTGCACGAGGAGCCGGACCTGTCCGCGCTCCCGGACGGCCTCCGCAACATGGTCGCCGCGTGCCTCGCCAAGGACCCGGCGCGGCGGCCCGGCCCGGACGCGCTCATCACCGCGCCGGAGAGCATCGAGCCGCCGCCGGACACCGGCCCGCCCGGCGGCGAGGCCGGCACGCACGCCGGCGCGACGCTCAGCGCGACCCGGCCGCGGGACGCCCCGGCGGCGGCCCCGGCACCGGTCGGCCGCCGCGCGCTGCTCATCGGCGGGGGCGCCGCCGCGGCGGCGGTCGCTGCGGGCGTCCCGGCGGCGTTCCTCCTGACCCGCCGGGAGGAGAGGCCGGCCGCCGCGCCGCCCGCCTCGCCGCCCCGGCCGGACGGGCTGATCCCCCACAGCGGATCGCTCAGCGCCCCGGACGTCAAGACCCTCGACGAGGTCGCCATCAGCCCCGACGGGCGGACGGTGGCCGCCGGCGGCCTCGACTCCACGATCACGCTGTGGGACGTCGCGACCGGGCGCGTGCTCCGCACGATCCGCAGGACGGGCTGGGTCGGCGCGCTCGCGTTCAGCCCGGACGGCGCGTCCCTCGCGAGCTCGTCCACCTCCCCCGGCCAGCTCCTGGTCTGGGACGTGGCGTCCGGACGCCTCAAGGTGAACGTGCGGACCGGTGAGTTCGGGCTGAACGCGCTGGCCTACAGCCCCGACGGCCGCACGATCGCGGGCTCCAACCCCGACGCCCGGCTGTTCGACGCCGCCACCGGCCGCACCCGGGCGGAGTTCGACCTCGGCCACAGCGGCGTCAACGCGGTCGCGTTCAGCCCGGACGGCGGGACCGTCGCGGTCGGGGTCGACGGCTACTACAAGAAGCCGCCGGGCCGCACCGTCCAGCTCCTCGACGGCCGGACGCTCCGCCGCCGCGGCCGGCTCACCGGGCACACCGCGAACGTCACCGGCGTCGCGTTCGGCGCGGACGGGCGGCGCCTCGCCAGCTGCGGCGCGGACTCCACGGTCCGGATCTGGGACGTCGCCGCCCGCCGCGCCGTGCGCGTCATCGACGCGGGCGAGGCGCGGGTGCGGGACGTACGGCTCTCCCCGGACGGCGCGTCCGTCCTCGGCGCCTGCTCCGACCGGACCGTCCGCGTCTGGAGCACCGCCACCGGCGCGCTCACCTCGACGCTCGTCGGGCACCCGCAGCCCGTCGCCAAGATCGCCCTCGGCTCCGGCGGCACGCTGGTCGCGGCCGTCGGCAGCTCCAAGCCGGACGGCACCGTCACGCTCTGGAAGGTCTGACCGGTGGATCCGCTGCGCGACGACGACCCCCGCGAGGTCGGCCCCTACCGGCTGCACGGACGGCTCGGCGCGGGCGGCATGGGCGAGGTGTTCCTCGGGGCGTCGCCGAGCGGGCGCAGGGTCGCGGTGAAGACCGTCCGCGCCGAGTACGCCGCCGACCCGGGGTTCCGCCGCCGGTTCGCGCAGGAGATCGAGGCCGCCCGCCGCGTCGGCGGCTTCCACACCGCGCAGGTCGTCGACGCCGACCCGGACGCCGCGTCGCCGTGGATGGTGACCGCGTTCATCCCCGGCCCGTCCCTGCGGCAGGTCGTCCAGCGCCAGGGGCCCCTCGCCCCGGCCGCGGTGCGCGAACTGGGCGCCGGGCTGGCCGAGGGCCTCGCCGCGATCCACGCGTGCGGGCTGGTGCACCGCGACCTCAAGCCGGGCAACGTGATCATGAGCCCGGACGGCCCCCGGATCATCGACTTCGGCATCGCCCGCACGGCCGACGCGACCGCGCTGACCTCCACCGGAGCGGTCGTCGGCACGTTCTCGTTCATGTCCCCCGAGCAGGTGCGCGCCGACGCCACCGGCCCGCCGAGCGACGTGTTCGCGCTCGGCTGCGTGCTCGCCTACGCGGCGACCGGGCGCGGCCCGTTCGACGCGGCGACCATCCCGGCGATCGTCCACAAGATCGTCGGCGCGCCGCCCGACGTCGCCGGATTGCCCGACCCGCACCTGCGCGACGTCGTCGTCCGCTGCCTGGAGAAGGATCCGGCGCGGCGGCCGTCCCTCCCGGAGGTCCTCGCGGCGCTCAACGGCGCACCGCCGCGCCGTCTCCCCCGCCGCGCCGTCCTGCTCGGCGGCGCGGC
>NZ_JBFARO010000147.1:0-19444 GCF_040677125.1 Actinomadura sp. NPDC049382 | reverse complement strand
AAGGCACTGGCTTTTAACACGCTGTTGAGTTCTCAAGAAACGGACACCCACCGCGCCGAACCCCGCTCTCGCGGACCCCGGCTCCGGGGCAACCCCTCTAGCCTACCCGATCCGTCCCGTTCGTCCAACTTCGGGGCGGATCGCCCTCGTACGTCCCAATCGACGGAGACGTGTCTCCACCGTGTCGGTCTGCAGAGGATCCCCTTCGGGGCCGGCCGCCTGTCCGGCGTCCCGCTCCCCCTTGGGGCGAGTAGAACATTAGATCCACCCGCCAGGGGCGTCAAATCGACCTCCAGGGCCGTGTAACCCCAGGTCAGATGTAGTTTTCCGGCCTTGGTTGATGCCCCGTACGGCCGCTCGTAACCGCACTGTGACGTGTATCTACCGAAGTTTGGCCCGTTCATGGCGAACGCCCGCCCGGTCAGGACCGGACGGGCGTTCGCGGGACGGTTCCCGACGGCTCAGGCCGTCGTCACCTCCACGCCTCCCACGTTCCGCTTGCCGCGCCGCAGGACGAGGAACCGGCCGTGGAGCAGGTCGGACGGCGCCGGCACGGCGTCCTCCGACTCGACCTTGGCGTTGTTGAGGTACGCGCCGCCCTGGGCGATCGCGCGGCGCGCCTCGGACTTGCTCTTGCACAGGCCGGACTCCGCGAGGAGGTCCACCACGCTCGGCAGGTCACCGGACGGCACCTCGGCCCGCGGCACCTCCGCGAGCGCGGCCTTCAGCGTCCGCTCGTCCAGCTCCTCCAGGGGGCCCTGGCCGAACAGGGCGCGGGAGGCGGCGATGACGCGGGCGGTCTCGTCCGCGCCGTGGACGAGCGTGGTCATCTCCTCGGCGAGCGCCCGCTGCGGGGCGCGGGCGGCGGGGCGGTCGGCGCCCTGCTTCACCAGCTCCTCGATCTCCTCGCGGGGACGGAAGCTGAAGAACTTCAGGAACTTCTCCACGTCCCGGTCGTCGGCGTTGATCCAGAACTGGTAGAACGCGTACGGCGAGGTCAGCTCGGCGTCGAGCCAGTAGGTCTCACCGCCGGCGGTCTTGCCGAACTTCGACCCGTCCGCCTTGGTGAGCAGCGGCGTGGTCAGCGCGTGCGCGCTGCCGCCCTCGACGCGGCGGATGAGGTCGACGCCCGCGGTCAGGTTGCCCCACTGGTCGCTGCCGCCCGTCTGCAGCCGGCAGCCGTGCCGCCGGTACAGCTCCAGGAAGTCCATCGACTGGAGCAGCACGTAGCTGAACTCGGTGTAGCTCATGCCGGTCGAGTCGAGGCGGGCCTTGACCGTCTCGCGGGCGAGCATCCGGTTCACCGGGAAGTGCTTGCCGATGTCGCGCAGGAACTCGATGGCCGACATCGGGCCCGTCCAGTCGAGGTTGCTGACCATGGTGGCGCCGGTCGGCCCCTCGTGGAAGTCGAGGAACTTCGACACCTGGCCGCGGACCCGCTCGACCCAGGCGGCGACGGTCTCCTCCGAGTTCAGCACGCGCTCGGCGCTCTTGCCGCTCGGGTCGCCGATCAGCCCGGTGGCGCCGCCGACGAGGCCGATGGGCCGGTGGCCGGCCTTCTGGAAGCGCCGCAGCGTGAGGATCTGGATCAGGTTGCCGAGGTGCAGCGACGGCGCCGTCGGGTCGAAGCCGCAATAGAGCGTGACCGGTCCCGCGGCGAGCAGCGCCCGCAGTTCGTCCAGGTCGGTGGACTGCGCGATCAGGCCGCGCCACGCGAGATCATCCAGGATGTCGGTCACGGTCTCCCTCGTCTCCGGCTTGCTTTCCGTACGCCCACCAGCCTGTACCGGCGGGCCTGTGTCACGCCAACGATATTCAACGGCCGGGGGCGGTGCGGTGCGCGGGAACGAAGAGGCCGGCGGGTCAGCCGTCGGCGGGGACCTTCCGGCGCTGCCGGGCGACGTGCGGGCGGTACGGGGACACCGACGGGTCGCCGTCGATCCAGAACCGCCACGGCACCTCCTTGGCGCCGTTAACACCGGTCCGAGGGCCGCTGCGGATCAGCGCGGGGTCCGCGGGCGAGCCCGCGAGGACGGTCATCTCCCCGCCGGGCGTGCACACGTCCAAGCCGTTCTGCTCGCGGGCGATGCCGAGGGCCTGGCAGAGCCGCGCCGGGCCGCGGGCCAGGTCCCGGACGGTGGAGCGCGGCCGGCGCGCCCGGGCGAGCTCCTCCCCCGCGATGATCTCGCCCGCGCGCAGCAGCACCGCCATGGACGTCCCGTCCGGCCCGCAGACCAGGTTCATGCAGAAGTGCATGCCGTAGGTGAAGTACACGTAGACGTGCCCGGGCGGCCCGAACATGACCTCGTTGCGCCGGGTCCGCCCCCGGTAGGCGTGGGACGCGGGGTCGAGCGGCCCCGCGTACGCCTCCACCTCGGTGAGCCGGGCGGCCACCTCCCCCTCGGGGGTGCGGTGGGCGATCACGTGGCCGAGCAGCGACGGCGCGACCTCCTCTACCGGGCGATCGAAGAAATCCCGTGGCAGCAGCGCTCCGTCCATCGCCTCACCGTGGTCTAGGGGGTCGGTTCTCCGCCGATCAGCCTATGCCGCGCCCCGCACCGCCCCGGACGCGCCGTCAGTCCTCGGCGTCGGACGCCCACGCGGCGTGCCCGTTGACCAGCGCGCGGAGCGCGTCGATCTGCTCGCGGACGCGGTCAGGCGCCGTCCCGCCGTACGCCTTGCGGGACGCCAGGGCGCCCTGGACGTTCAGCACCTCGCGGACGTCGGGCGTCAGGTGCGGCGACACCTTGGCGAGCTCCTCGTCGGTGAGGTCGTCGAAGTCCTTGTCGTTGACCTGGCACCAGACGACGAGGTGGCCGACGACCTCGTGCGCGTCGCGGAACGCGGTGCCGCGCCGGACGAGCAGCTCGGCGAGGTCGGTGGCGAGGGCGAAGCCGTCCGGGGCGAGGGCCTCCAGGCGCTCGGTGTTGACCCGCATCGTGGCGATGAGCCCGGACATGGCGGGCAGGACGAGCAGCAGCGTCTCGACGGCGTCGAACGCGCCCTCCTTGTCCTCCTGGAGGTCGCGGTTGTAGGTGAGGGGCAGGCCCTTGAGGGTGGTGAGTAGGCCGACGAGGTGGCCGATGAGCCGGCCGGCCTTGCCGCGCGCCAGCTCGGCGACGTCGGGGTTCTTCTTCTGCGGCATGATCGACGACCCGGTGGCGTAGGTGTCGTCCATCTCGATCCAGCGGAACTCCTGCGACGCCCAGAGGCAGATCTCCTCGCCGAGGCGCGACAGGTGCACGCCGATCAGCGCGGCGGCGAACAGGAACTCGGCGACGAAGTCGCGGTCGGCGACGGCGTCCATGGAGTTCGGCGCGGCGGCGTCGAAGCCGAGTTCGGCGGCGGTGGCCTGCGGGTCCAGCGGCAGCGACGAGCCGGCGAGCGCGCCGGAGCCGAGCGGGGACACCGCGGCGCGCCTGTCCCAGTCGCGGAGCCGGTCGATGTCGCGGGTGAGCGGCTGGACGTGCGCGAGGAGCTGGTGGGAGAACAGTACGGGCTGGGCGTGCTGCAGGTGCGTCATGCCGGGCGCGGCGACGCCGAGGTTGTGCTCGGCCTGCGCGATCAGCGCGGTCTCCAGCTCGACGAGCCGGGAGACGATCTGCCGGGCGTGGTCGCGCAGGTAGAGGCGCAGGTCGGTGGCGACCTGGTCGTTGCGGCTGCGGCCCGCGCGGAGCTTGCCGCCGAGGGCGCCGAGGCGCTCCAGCAGGCCGCGCTCCAGGGCGGTGTGGACGTCCTCGTCGGCGACCGTGGGCCGGAACTCGCCGGACCGGCACGCCTCTTCGAGGTCGTCCAGGGCACCGATCATGCGTTCCAGCTCGTCGTCGGTGAGCAGCCCGGCCCGGTTGAGGACGCGGGCGTGCGCGCGCGAGCCCATCAGGTCGTAGGGGGCGAGCCGCCAGTCGAACTGGACGCTCACCGAGAGCCGCGCGAGCGCGTCCGACGGGCCGCCTTCGAACCGGCCGCCCCACAGCCGCGTCGGTGCCTTCGTCACGAAATTTCCTCTTCTTCCCACCGCTGATCGTTTGTCTTGTGCGCGCCGCTCCCCGGCGCGCGGGGACGCCCGTTCAGAGCGTCTCCGCGCGCGGTGGCGCGTCCGCCACAGGGTACGGCGAAACCACCGTCGCCGGTGGCCCGTCCTCCGGCCCCCCGCCGCCGCCGGTCGAGCGGCGGGGTTCGCTCGGAGGACCGCCCCCCGGCGCGTCCGGTCAGACGTCCAGGTCGCGGTCGCGCTTGGCGGCGATCTTGCTGGGCAGGCTCCACAGCTCGACGAAGCCCTTGGCGAGGCTCTGGTCGAAGGCGTCGCCGGTGTCGTAGGTGGCGAGGTCGTAGCTGTAGAGCGACGCGGCGCTGCGCCGGCCGGTGACGACGGCGCGCCCGCCGTGCAAGGTCATCCGGACCTCGCCGGACACGTGCCGCTGCGCGTCGGCGATGAAGGCGTCCAGGGACTCCTTCAGCGGTGAGAACCACAGGCCGTCGTAGACCAGCTCGCCCCAGCGCTGGTCGACGGACCGCTTGAAGCGGGCGAGGTCGCGCTCGACGGTGACGTTCTCCAGCTCCATGTGCGCGGCCATCAGCGCGATCGCGGCCGGGGCCTCGTAGACCTCGCGGCTCTTGATGCCGACGAGCCGGTCCTCGACCATGTCGATGCGGCCGACGCCCTGCGCGCCCGCGCGCCGGTTCAGCTCGGCGACGACCTGGAACGGGGTGAGCGGGCGGCCGTCCAGTGCGACCGGCACGCCGGCCGCGAACGTGATGACGACCTCGTCGGCCTCGCGCGGCTCGGCCGGGTCGGCGGTGTACTCGTAGACGTCCTCGATGGGCCCGTTCCAGATGTCCTCCAGGAAGCCGGTCTCGACGGCGCGGCCCCACAGGTTCTGGTCGATGGAGTACGGCGACTTGGCCGACACGTCGATCGGGAGGCCTTTGTCTTCGGCGAACGCGATGGCCTTGTCCCGCGTCCAGGCGAAGTCGCGGGCGGGCGCGATGACCTTCAGCTCGGGCGCGAGGGCGGACAGCCCCGCCTCGAAGCGCACCTGGTCGTTGCCCTTGCCGGTGCAGCCGTGCGAGACGGTGGTGCCGCCGAACTCCTTCGCGGCCGCCACCAGGTGCTTGACGATCAGCGGCCGGGACAGCGCCGACACCAGCGGGTAGCGGTCCATGTAGAGGGCGTTGGCCTGCATGGCGGGGACGCAGAAGTCCGCGGCGAACTCCTCCCTGGCGTCCACGACGACGGCCTCGGCGGCGCCGCAGGCGAGGGCCCGCTTGCGGATGGTGTCGAGGTCCTCGCCGCCCTGGCCGACGTCGACGGCGACGGCGATGACCTCGCCGCCGGTCTGCTCGGCGAGGTACGGGATGGCGACGGAGGTGTCCAGGCCCCCGGAGTATGCGAGTACGACGCGCTCGCTCATGTCACTGTCTCCTGTGCGAAGTGTTCGGATTCGAAAGGCTGGGGTGCGGGGCCGCGCGCGGCCCCTAGCTTCGTCGTTCGCGCCCGCCGGTCAGCCTGAGGAGCGCCTGCGCGACGTCCTCCCCGCCGGTCGGGTCGCGGGCGATGACGAGGATCGAGTCGTCGCCCGCGACGGTCCCGAGGATCGTCGGCCATTCGGCGTGGTCGATCGCCGAGGCCAGGTACTGCGCGGCCCCGGGCGGGGTCCGCACCATGACCAGGTTGGCCGACGCCTCGGCCGAGACGAGCAGCTCCGCGGCGAGCCGGGAGAGCCGTCCGGTGAAGGTCTCGGCGGCCCCGGTGCGGGCCCGCCGGATCCGCTCGCCGCCCTCTCCGGGGACGGCGTAGATCAGGCTGCCGTCGTCGGCGCGCAGCTTCACCGCGCCGATCTCGACCAGGTCGCGCGACAGCGTGGCCTGGGTGACCTCGACGCCCTCGTCGCCGAGGAGCTTGGCGAGCTCCCCCTGCGAGTGGACGGGGTGCCGGGTCAGCAGCTCGATCACCCGGGCGTGCCGGGCGGCCTTGGTCATGGGGGTGGTCACCGGGAGCGCTCCAGCAGCCAGACGAGCAGGGCCTTCTGGGCGTGCAGCCGGTTCTCCGCCTCGTCCCAGATGCGGCTCTGGGGGCCGTCGAGGACGGACGCGGCGATCTCCTTCCCGCGGTAGGCGGGCAGGCAGTGCAGGACGACCGCGGCCGGGTCGGCGAGGGCGAGCAGCTCCTCGGTGACGGCGTACGGCTCGTAGAGCGAGGTGTCCTTGCCGGCCTGGCCCATCGAGACCCAGGTGTCGGTGGCGAGGACATCGGCCCCTGCGGCGGCCTGCGCGGCGTCGTCGGTGACGGTCACGGAACCGCCGGTGGCGGCGGCGATCTCGGTGGCGCGGGCGACGACGGCGGGATCCGGCGGCAGCGACGCGGGCGCGCCGACGCGGACGTGCATCCCGGCGGTGGCGCAGCCGAGCAGGTAGGAGTGCGCCATGTTGTTGGCGCCGTCGCCGAAGTAGGCGAGGACGGCGCCGGCGAGGTCGCCCTTGGCCTCCCGGACGGTCTGCAGGTCGGCGAGGATCTGGCAGGGGTGGAACTCGTCGGTGAGGGCGTTGACGACCGGGACGGTGGTGCCGGCGGCCATCTCGTCGATGCGCTCCTGCCCGCCCGTCCGCCACACGATGGCGCTGACCTGCCGCTCCAGGACGCGGGCGGTGTCGGCGATCGTCTCGCCGCGGCCGAGCTGGCTCGTTCCGGCGTCCATGACGAGGGGGTTGCCGCCCAGCTCGGCGATGCCGACGGTGAACGACAGCCGGGTCCGGGTGGAGGGCTTGTCGAACAGGACGGCGACCGACTGCGGGCCCTCCAGCGGCCGGTGGGCGAACCGGTCCTTCTTCACCTTCGCGGCGAGGTCGAGGACCTCGGCCTGCTCGGCGGGGGTCAGGTCGTCGTCGCGGAGGAAGTGCCTGGTCATGCTCATCCCTCCCGGCTCTGGGAGACGGCGTCGAGGATCGCGGGGAACGCGTCGGTGAACGACCGCGCCTGCGCGGCGGTGAGGACGAGCGGCGGCGCGATCCGCAGCGCGTCCGGCTGCACCGCGTTGACCAGGAAGCCGGCGTCGCGGGCGGCGGCCTCCACGGCGGGCGCGTGCGGCCCGGTGAGGACGGCGGCGCGCCACAGCCCGCGGCCCCGCACGCCCGCGAGCAGCGGGTGCCGGATGGCGCCGAGCCCGGCGGCGAGGACGTCCCCGACGGCGACGGCGTTGGCGAGCAGGCCGTCCTTCTCGATGGTGCCGAGGACGGCGAGGGCCGCGGCGGCGGCGACCGGGTTCCCGCCGAAGGTGCTGCCGTGGTCGCCCTTGGCGAACAGGTCGCCGTGCGGGCCGAACGCGACGCACGCCCCGATGGGCAGGCCCCCGCCGAGCCCCTTGGCGAGGGTGAGGACGTCGGGCCTGGCGCCCTCGTGCTCGAACGCGAACCAGGTGCCGGTGCGGCCGATCGCCGACTGGATCTCGTCGCCGACGAGCAGCGCGCCGGCGGCGTCGCAGATCTGGCGGGCGGCCGTGAGGTAGCCCTCCGGCGGCGGGACGACCCCGCCCTCGCCCTGCGCGGGCTCCAGGAACACGGCGGCGCAGTCCGCGCCGACGGCGGCCTTCAGCGCGTCCGCGTCACCGTAGGGGACGAACCGGACGTCGAGGGCGAACGGCCCGAACGGCTCCCGGATCGACGCCTTGCCGGTCAGCGACAGCGCGCCCATGGTCCGGCCGTGGAACCCGTTCTCCGTCGCGACGAAGTACGACCGGCCGTTCGCCCTGCCGTACTTGATCGCGAGCTTCAGCGCGCACTCGTTGGCCTCGGTGCCGCTGTTGGCGAGGAACACCCTCCCGTCGCCGCCGAGCAGGCCGCGCAGCCGCTCGGCGAGCAGCACCTCCGGCTCGTTCAGGAAGAGGTTGGACGTGTGCGCGAGCGTCGCGACCTGCGACGACACGGCCTCGACGAGGGCCGGGTGCCCGTGGCCGAGCGAGGTGACCGCGATCCCGGCGATCAGGTCGAGGTACTCGCGGCCGGCGGTGTCCCAGACCCGGCAGCCCTCGCCGCGCGCCAGCGCCACCGGCGGCACGCCGTAGTTCGGCATGAACGCGGTCTCGAACCGCTCGCCGAGGCCGCTCACGGCGCCACCTCCTGCGGGGCGCCCGGGAGGCTGGGCAGCACCATCGTTCCGATCCCTTCGTCGGTGAAGATCTCCAGCAGCAGCGAGTGCGGGACGCGGCCGTCCAGCACGTGGGCCTGCGGGACGCCGCCGCGGACGGCGGTCAGGCAGGCCTCCATCTTCGGGACCATCCCGGCCGACAGGCCCGGCAGCAGCGCGGCCAGCTCGTCGGTGGTGAGGCTGTCGATCACGTCGTCGCTGTCGGGCCAGTCGGCGTACAGGCCGTCGACGTCGGTGAGGACGACCAGCTTCGCCGCGTCCAGCGCGACGGCCAGCGCCGCGGCGGCGGTGTCGGCGTTGACGTTGTAGACCTCGCCGTCGTCGCCGCGCGCGATGCTGGACACGACCGGGACGCGGCCGTCGTCCAGCAGCGCCCGGACGGCGCCGACCTGCACCTCGACGATCTCGCCGACCTGGCCGATGTCGACGCGCTCGCCGTCGACGACCGCGTGCTTGCGTTCGGCGGTGAGCAGGTTCGCGTCCTCGCCGGACATGCCGAGCGCGAACGGGCCGTGCCGGTTGATGAGCCCGACGACGTCGCGCTGCACCTGCCCGGTCAGCACCATCCGGACGACCTCCATGGCCTCCGGCGTGGTGACCCGGAGCCCGGCGGTGAAGGTCGAGTCGATGCCGTTGCGGGCGAGCGCCGCGTTGATCTGCGGGCCGCCGCCGTGCACGATCACCGGCTTCAGCCCGGCGTAGCGCAGGAACACGATGTCCTCGGCGAACGAGTGCCGCAGTTCCTCGTCGGTCATCGCGTGCCCGCCGTACTTGATCACGACGGTCTTGCCGTGGAACCGCTCCAGCCACGGCAGCGCCTTGATCAGCGTCTCCGCCTTCGACAGCACGCCGGCCCGGTTGCCGCGGATCTCCGCGCCGCTGGTCACCGCGCTCATGTCGAGTACGCCGAGTTCTCGTGGACGTAGTCGGCCGTGAGGTCGGTCGTCCAGACGGTGGCGCTGTGCGGGCCCGCCGCGAGGTCGACGGTGATCGTCACGTCGCGGGGCCGCAGGTCGACCTTGTCGCGGTCGTCGCCGGACGCGCCGTTGCGGCACACCCACACCCCGTTGATCGCGACGTTGAGGTGGTCGGGCTCGAACACCGCGTCGGTGGTGCCGACCGCCGACAGCACCCGGCCCCAGTTCGGGTCCTCGCCGTGGATCGCGCACTTGAGCAGGTTGTTGCGGGCGATGGAGCGCCCGACGGTGACCGCGTCGTCCTCGGAGGCGGCGCCGACGACCTCGATCGCGATGGCCTTGGACGCGCCCTCGGCGTCCACCAGCAGCTGCCGGGTCAGGTCGGCGCACACCTCGGTGAGCAGCGCGGTGAACTCCTCCTCGTCCGGGACCGTCTCGGCGGCGCCGGACGCCAGCAGCAGGACGGTGTCGTTGGTGGACATGCAGCCGTCGGAGTCGAGCCGGTCGAGGGTGGCGCCGGTCGCCGCGCGCAGCGCCCGGTCGAGCGCGGCGGCGGGCAGGTCGGCGTCGGTGGTGATGACGCAGAGCATGGTGGCCAGGGACGGCGCGAGCATGCCGGCGCCCTTGGCCATCGCGCCGATCATGTAGCCGCCCGCGCCCTGCCGGAAGGAGATCTTGGCGACGGTGTCGGTGGTGCGGATCGCGTCGGCGGCGGCGAGCCCGCCGTCGCCGCGCGACAGCTCGGCGGCGGCCTTGTCGACGCCGGGCAGCAGCAGGTCCATCGGGAGCCGCTCGCCGATCAGCCCGGTGGAGCAGACCGCGATCTCGCCGGCGGAGTCCTCCAGCAGCTCGGCCGCCTTCTCGGCGGTGGCGTGGGTGTCCTGGAAGCCGGGGGCGCCGGTGCAGGCGTTGGCGCCGCCCGCGTTGAGCACGACCGCGCGGACGCGGCCGCCCGTGAGGACCTGCTCCGACCACAGCACGGGCGCGGCCTTCACGCGGTTGCGGGTGAACACGCCGGCCGCCGCGCGGGACGGCCCGTCGTTGACGACGAGGGCCAGGTCGCGGTTGCCGCTGGGCTTGAGTCCGGCGACGACGCCTGCGGCGCGGAAACCCCGGGGGGCGGTGACGCTCAAGGGGACACTCCGATCGTGGTCAGCCCGAGTTCTTCCGGGAGGCCGAGGGCGATGTTGGCGCTCTGGACGGCGCCGCCCGCGGTGCCCTTGGCGAGGTTGTCGACGGCGGCGACCACGACGATGCGGCCGGCCGCCTCGTCCAGGGCCGTCTGGAGGAGGACGGTGTTCGCGCCGAGCGTCATGGACGTGGCGGGCCACCGGCCCTCGGGGAGCAGGCCGGCGAACGGCTCGCCGGCGTAGGCCGCGGTGTAGGCGGCGCGCAGCGCCGCGGCGGTCGTACCGGGACGGGCCTTGGCCGTGCAGGTGGCGAGGATGCCGCGGCTCATCGGCGCGAGCGTCGGGGTGAAGGAGACCGTGACCGGCTCCCCCGCGGCGGCGCTGAGGTTCTGCACCATCTCGGGCGTATGCCTATGCGTCCCGCCGACGCCGTAGGCGGACATCGAGCCCATCACCTCGCTGCCGAGCAGGTGCGGCTTCAGGGCCCGTCCCGCGCCGGAGGTGCCGGACGCGGCGACGACGACGGCGTCGGGTTCGGCGAGCCCGGCGGCGTACGCCGGGGCCAGCGCGAGCGACACCGCGGTCGGGTAGCAGCCGGGGACGGCGATCCGCTTGGCGCCGCGCAGCGCCTCCCGGTGGCCGGGCAGCTCGGGCAGCCCGTAGGGCCAGGTGCCGGCGTGGGGGGTGCCGTAGTACGCCTCCCAGGCGGCCGCGTCGGCGAGCCGGTGGTCGGCTCCGCAGTCGATGACCAGCACGTCTTCGCCGAGCTGCGCGGCGAGCGGGCCGGACTGGCCGTGCGGCAGCGCCAGGAACACCACGTCGTGGCCGGACAGGGTCTCGGGGGTGGTCTCGGCCAGGACGCGCCCGGCCAGGGATCGCAGGTGGGGCTGGTGCGCGCCCAGCTCGGTGCCCGCGTTGGAGCCCGCCGTCAGCGCGCCGATCTCGAACTCTGGATGTCCCGCCAGGATGCGCAGCAGCTCGCCGCCCGCGTAACCGCTGGCGCCGGCGACCGCCGTCCGGATTCCCATCTCCCTGCCCTCTCGAAGACAACAAGCAAGAGTATGCAGGACCCTGGATGTCTATTCAACGCCGGGGTCCGGTTTTCCCACCTGCTGAGATGATCGCCACACGGCCCGGGCCCGCACGCGTCAACGCAGGTTGACATGTGGGCGATGTCAACCTATGTTGACGGCAGGGATCGGACGAACGGCGAGTATTTAGGGGGCTAAAGGTTTGCCATCTAAAATTCAGGCCCCTAACATCAACCGCCATGGGGAACTTCGGGATCGACGACCTCAAGCTGTACGGCCCCATGGAGGAGTGGCCGGTCGGCCGGCTCTTCGCCGCGGCCTCGCGGCTGGCGGGCCCCGTCGTGTGGCGGATCGTCGAGAAGCACGGCATCAGCCCCGCCGGGTACTTCCTGCTGCGCCTGCTGATCGTCGAGGACGGCCTGCGCCCCGGCGAGGTCGCCAAGCGGCTGCACGTCACCCCCGCCACGGTCACCTCGGTGGTCGACACGCTGGAGCGGAACGGGCACGTCCGGCGCGAGCCCTCCTTCCGCGACCGGCGCGGGGTCATGCTGCGCATCACCGACGCGGGCCGTGAGCTGCTCGCCGAGAAGTCCGAGTCCATCGGGCGGGACCTGGGCCGCCTCTACGACGTCGTCGGCGAGGACGACGTGGAGGCCGTCCGCCGGTTCCTGCTCCGGCTGATCGAACGGCTCGAGAACTACCCCAACGACGACAACGACGACGAGGAAGCGGAGGGAGACGGCGCATGACCGAATCCCCGGAAGCGGCCGTCCGCACGGTCGGCCTGCGGAAGACCTATCCCGCGTCCGGGCCCCGCCCGGAGGTGCCCGCGGTGCGGGGCATCGACCTGGACGTCCCGCGCGGCGAGTTCTTCGGGCTGCTCGGCCCGAACGGCGCAGGCAAGTCCACCACCATCGGCATGCTCACCACGCTGGTCGTCCCGACGGGCGGCAGCGCTCAGGTGACCGGCCTGGACGTGGTGAAGGACGCCGTCGAGATCAAGCGGCGCATCGGCGTGGTGTCCCAGAACAACACGCTGGACAGCGACCTCACCGTCGCCGAGAACCTGGAGTTCCGCGGCCGCTACTTCGGCCTCGGCGCCCGCGACGCCCGCCGCCGCGCCGGCGAGCTGCTGGAGCTGTTCGGGCTCACCGAGCAGCGCGGCGGCAACCCGTTCGAGATCTCCGGCGGGCAGGCCAAGCGGGTGATGATCTGCCGGGCCCTCATGCACGGGCCCGAGGTCCTGTTCCTGGACGAGCCGACCGCTGGCCTCGACCCGCAGACCCGCACCAACCTGTGGGAGGTGCTGCGCGGCCTCCAGGCGGGCGGGCAGACGATCGTCCTCACCACCCACTACATGGAGGAGGCCGAGGCGCTCTGCGACCGGGTCGCGGTCGTCGACCACGGCACGATCCTGGCCAGCGGCACCGTCGACCAGCTGAAGTCCAGCGCCGGCGCGGACACCGTCATCACCGTCAGCTACGACGCCCCGGCCCCGGAGGAGATCAGGAAGCTCTCCGACCGGGAGGGCATCAGCAAGGTCGAGGTCACCGACGGCCAGGTCCGGGTGTTCGCCGCCGCCCCCGACGGCATCCTCGGCGAGCTCGTCACGATCGGCTCCGCCGCCGGCGTCGGCGTCACCGACGCCACCCAGCTCCGGCCCAGCCTGGAGACCGTCTTCCTCACCCTCACCGGAAGGGACTACCGCGAATGACCGCCTCCACGGCCCCCGCCGTCCTCGCCCCGCCGCCGCCGGCGCGGGCGACGGTCCCGCGCACGTTCGCCGCGATGATGGCCCGCGAGGCGCGGGTCATGCGCAAGAACTTCCTGTCGACGTTCGTCCGGGTGCTGGTGCAGCCGGTGATGTTCGTGTTCGTGTTCGCCTACGTCCTGCCGAAGCTCGGCGGCGGCGCGATGGCGGGCGGGCCGGGCGGGCCGTCGTTCTCCACCATCCTGCTGCCCGGCCTCGTCGGCTCGTCCATCATCATGCAGGCGATGATGGCGGTGATCTTCCCGCTGATGATGGAGCTGACCTGGCAGAAGTCGATCACCGACCGGGCGCTGGCGCCGGTGCCGGTGCCGCTGCTGGCCGCGCAGAAGATCATCGCGGCGGCGGCGCAGGGGCTGATCGGCGGGCTGCTGGTCTTCCCGGCGGTGCTGTTCATCCACGCCGAGGGCGAGGCGCCCTCGGTGCACGTGGGCAACTGGCCGGTGCTGATCCTGGTGATGGTGGCCGGGTCGCTGCTGTCGGCGGCGGGCGGCCTGCTGCTCGGCACGATCATGAACCCGCAGAAGGTCCAGGTCCTGTTCGCGATGGTGCTGCTGCCGATGACGATGCTCGGCTGCGTGTACTACCCGTGGTCGGCGCTGGACAACATCCGCTGGCTGCAGATCGCCAGCCTGTTCAACCCCCTCGTCTACGTCAGCGAGGGGCTGCGGAGCGCGCTCACCCCGGACATCCCGCACATGCCGGTCTGGGCGTTCCTGCTGGCCATCGTCGGCGGGACGGTCCTGCTGACGTGGGCCGCGACGCGCACCTTCACCAAGCGCGTGCTCACCTGATCCGAGGCGCGAGCGGGGCCCGGGGGTTTTGCCATCCCCCGGGCCCCTCCGGTTGCCGCCCAATTCGCACGCCGGCGCCAGGTGGACGCGGATCATTCTGAACGCTCCAGCGCGTTGCCGTTACGCCATCGCCCCACGAGCGGAGCGAGCCGGATTCGAACCGGCATTTCCGGAGTCGCCGTCCACGTCCGAGCGGACCGGCGATGAGCGGCGGATGCTGAGCTTCGAGCGAGAATCTGAGGTTGAGCGGGCGGCTGCCTCTACCGGTTGGGCCACCCCGGCGCGGGTGCCGGGGGCGGGATTCGAACCCGCACTGAACGCTCACCCTGATCAGCTTCGGCTTCAGCTTCAGCTTGCGCTCCTCGCGCACCCCCCGCGCGGCGGGGGGAGTCTGTTGAGTTGTCGTGCCGCGTCGTCGCGGGCCGTCCGGCCGCGGCGGGACCGCCGCGGCCGGGGGTCAGCCGAAGATGTAGCCGAACACCGCGTCGCCGACGCGCTGGTCGGTCACCTCGGCGCCGTTGGCCTCCTCCCGCGCGAACTTCACCGCGTCCCGCACCCGCTCGACGCGGTCGAGCAGCTCGTTGACCCGCCGGGCGGGCAGCGCGCCGGAGAACTTCACCGTCGTCCAGTGGCCGACGGCGATGTCCTCGTAGTAGACCTCGACCTGCGCAGGGTGCTTCTCGGTCGCCTCCGCCTTGACGTGGTTGCGCGGCACCTTCTTGGTCTTCACCGTGCGGACCGGCTCGGTCCGCCACACGTCGGTGGACGGGTCGAAGGTCCACGTCTCGGCCGCGTCCAGGATCGGCAGCTTGCGCAGGAAGGCGTGCAGGTCGGTCAGCTGCTTCTCCAGGAACAGCAGGTAGGTGACCGGCACGTCGCGCAGCAGGGTGGTGCCGTCCACGGCCACGTCGGCGCGGGCGAGGCAGTTCGCCCAGTCCTTGGTGGCGGTGACGTCGAGCAGCCGCGTGAGCGAGCGCGTCACGTCGCGCAGCACGCCCTCCACCGTGACCTGGACGCGGGTGGACTCGGCGGGCAGCTGCTCGCCGTCCTCGTCCTTCGGCTGGTAGGTCCGCGAGATGCCGGACAGCAGCGGGGCCTTCTGCGTCGCCTGGTGCGCCGCCGCCAGGTCCTGGGCGGACTTGCTCTTCACGCCCTTCTCGACCGCGATGATCTGGTTGAGCTTCGTCGGCATCCCGTTCACTTCCCCTCGTTCTGCGACACGACCGTAGCAGCGGCGATATCGCAAGATCACACCATTTTCGCTACTCCTCCGGGTCTGTCTCGGTGAGGCCGGAAGCGCGGTCCATGCGCAGCCAGCGGGTGAGGCCGAGGGTGCGCAGGAACGGCAGGTCGTGGCTGACCACGATCAGCGCCCCCTCGTAGGCGGAGAGGGCCTGCGCGAGCTGCGCCGCGCTGGCCATGTCGAGGTTGTTCGTCGGCTCGTCCAGCAGGAGCAGCTGCGGGGCGGGCTCGGCGAGCAGCAGCGACGCCAGCACGGCCCGGAACCGCTCCCCGCCCGACAGCGTCCCCGCGCGCTGCTCTGCGCGCGCGCCGCGGAACAGGAAGCGGGCGAGACCGGCCCTGATGTCGGTCACCCGGGCCGAGGGCGCCTGAGCTCGGACGTTGTCGATCACGCTCAGGTCGTCGTCCAGGACGTCGAGCCGCTGCGGCAGGTAGCGGACGCCGTCGACGCCGATCGCGACCTCCGTCCCGGCGGGGACGCGCTCACCGGTGAGCATCCGCAGGAACGTCGTCTTGCCGGAGCCGTTCGGGCCGGTCAGCGCGATCCGCTCCGGGCCCCGGACGATCAGCTCGGTGAGCGTGCCGGTCTCCGGCTCGGGCGCGGCCAGCCCGGTCGCGGTGACGACCGTGCGGCCGGCCGGGACGCGGGTCGCGGGCAGCTCGACGCGGATCTCGGCGTCCGCGCGGACGGCCTCCTCCGCCTCGGTGAGCCGGCTGCGGGCGCCGGCCAGCCGCTCCTCGTGCATGAGGCGGTGCTTGCCGGCCGCGACCTGCGCCTGCCGCTTGCGCTCCTGCATGATGATCTTCGGTTCGCGCTTGTTCTCGTACATCTTGGTGCCGTAGCGCTTGCGCCGGGCGAGTTTGACCTGGGCCTCCTCCAGTTCGCGCTTCTGCCGCCGCAGGTCGGTCTCGGCGGACCGGACGGTGCGCTCGGCGGCCTCCTTCTCGACGGCGAGCAGCTCCTCGTAGCCGGTCAGGTTGCCGCCGAACGTGCGGATCGCGCCGTCCCGCAGGTCGGCGATCTCGTCGACGCGGTCGAGCAGCTCCCGGTCGTGGCTGACGAGCAGGAGCACGCCCGTCCAGGACTCGACGGCGTCGTAGAGGCGGCGCCGCGCGTCCAGGTCGAGGTTGTTGGTGGGCTCGTCGAGGAGCAGGACGTCGGGCCGGGCGAGGAACTGCGCCGCGAGCCCGACCATCACGGCCTCGCCGCCGGACAGGGTCGGGACGGTGCGGTCCAGGTCGAGGCGGTCGAGCCCGAGCCGGTCGAGCTCGGCGCGGGCGCGCTCCTCGACGTCCCAGTCGTCCCCGACGGCGGCGAAGTTCTCCTCGGTGGCCTCGCCGCGCTCGATCGCGTGCAGCGCGGCGCGGGCGGCGCCGATGCCGAGCAGGTCCGCGACGGTGGCCGCGCCGTCCAGGACGAGGTTCTGCGGCAGGTAGCCGATCTCCCCGTCGACGGCCACGGTGCCCGACGCGGGCCGCAGCTCACCGGCGATGATCTTCAGCAGGGTGGACTTGCCGGAGCCGTTGACGCCGATCAGCCCGGTGCGGCCGGTGCCGAACGCGGCGTCCAGGCCGTCCAGGACGACGGTGCCGTCCGCCCAGGCGAAGGACAGATCCGAGCAGACGATGGCGAAAGACATGTAGGGCGGTCTCCATGGGGTTCGAAGCGGTTTCGGGCTGCATGGAGACACCGCGGGTCGCGCGACGCGCCGGCGGGCGAATGAGAAAAGCCCGGCGGGACGAGGGTCCGCTCTGAGGTCACGTGCGCGGGCCGGTGACGGCCATACGCGCGGTGTCGGACCTCAGATCCTCAATGGACTCCCCTGCCGGGCGGCGATGTGACGGCGTCGAGAATACCCGATGCCTTAACGCAACACAAGTAGCAATAAGACCCGGCATGCTAGGGCGGATGGGAACCGTCAGCGCCGTGTTCGCCGGGCGCACCGCAGAACTGGCCGCGTTACGCGGGGCGCACGCGCAGGCGTGCGCCGGCGAGCCCGCCGCCGTGCTCGTCGGCGGCGAGGCGGGCGCCGGCAAGACCCGCCTCGTCGCGGAGTTCACCCGCGGCCTGCGCACGCTCACCGGCGGCTGCCTCGACCTCGGCGCGGCGAGCCTCCCGTACGCCCCGTTCAGCGCCGTCCTGCGGCGCGTCGGCCGGGAGGCGGTCGCCGCCCTGCTGCCGGGCGCGGCGCTGCCCGAACTGGCCCGGCTGATGCCCGGCCTGACCGCCGCGCCGCCGCCCCCGGACGACGGCACCGGGCAACTGCGGCTGTTCGAGCACCTGCTGACCCTGCTGGAGCGGCTCGCCGAGCGGGAACCGCTCGTCCTGGTGGTCGAGGACGCGCACTGGGCCGACGGCTCCACCCGCGACCTGCTGTCCTTCCTGCTGCGCAACCCGCCGCGGGGCCGGGTGCTGCCGGTCGTCACGTTCCGTCCCGAGGAGCCCGGCACCCGGCCGCTGTTCGCCGAACTGGCCCGCCTCCCCCATGTCGCGCGCGTCGACCTGCCGCCGCTCACCCCGTCCGAGGTCGCCGAGCAGGTGCGCGGCATCCTCGGCGCCGCCGACCCGGCCGCGGCGCGGGACGCGCACGCCCGCGCCGGCGGCAACCCCCTGTTCGTGGAGGCCCTCGTCGGCAGCCCCGGCGAGGCGGTCCCCGGTTCGCTGCGCGACCTGCTGCTCGGCCGCGTCCACCGGCTGCCGGACGCGACCCGCGCGGTGCTGCGGGCCGCGAGCGCGGCCGGGGAGCGCGCCGGGCACGCGCTGCTGGCCGCGGTGACGGGCCTGCCCGACGCGGAGGTGAGCGCGGCGCTGCGGCCCGCCGCCGACCGCGGGCTGGTGGTCGCGGACGGGGACGGGTACGCCTTCCGCCACGCCCTCATCCGCGACGCCGTCCACGAGGACCTGCTGCCCGGCGAGCGCGCCGGGCTCCACCGCAGGTACGCCGAGACCATCGAGGAGTCCCCGGAGCTCAGCGACGCCCCTGCGAGCGCCCTGGCCGTGCACTGGCAGGGCTGCGGCGACCACGCGCGGGCCCTCGCCGCCGCGTGGCGGGCCGCCGCCGAGCGCGCGGCGGCCACTGCCTACGCCGAGCAGCTCACCCTGCTGGAACGCGTCCTGGACCTGTGGGACCGGGTGCCGGAGGCCGCGTCCCTGACCGGCCTGACCCGAGGGCGGGTGCTGGAGGCGGCCGCGGAGGCCGCCGGAGCGGCCGGCGACCCCGGACGCGGCCTGCCGCTCGTCCAGCGGGCCATGGCCGACGCGGGGGACGACGACCCCGACCGGGCCGCGCGGCTGCTGCTGCTCAGGGCGACCATGCGGGGCTTCCAGGGCCGGGAGGATGAACTGGACGACCTGCGCGCGGCCGAGCGGCGCGCCGCCGCCGCGACGCCGGACCGCGTCCGCGCCCTGTCGCACCTGAGCTCCCGCCTGCTCGTCTACGGGGAGCACGCCGAGGGGGAACGGCTCGGACGGGAGGCGCTGGAGCTGGCGCGCGCGCTGGGCCTGAGCTCCGCGATCCCTTCGCTGGAGTCCGTGGTGGCCTTCGCCGTGGCGCGCGACGGCGCGGGCGACCTGGCGCCGCTCGAACGGATCAGGCACCGCGGCCTCGACGCGTGGGCGCTCATCCGGACGCTGAACAGGCTCGTCCACTGCCTCCTGAACCGGGGCCGCACCGGCGAGGCCCTCGCGCTCGCGGACGAGGGGCTCGCCGTCGCGGCGGACGCGGGGCTCGCCCACAGCGCGGGCGACGCGCTCGCCGTCAACCAGATCGAGGCGCTCTACCGGCTCGGCCGCTGGGACGAGGCCGCCGGGACGCTGCAGGGGCGGCTGGACCGCCACCACGCGCCGGCCTTCCGCCGGCAGCTGATGATCTGGCGGATCGCCCTACTGGCGGCGCGCGGCGACGGCCCGCGCCCCGATCCCGAGGCGCTCGCCGCCCCGCTCGACGCCGGGTTCCCGCAGACCGCGCTGCCGCTCGCCCAGATGGTCATCGAGTGGCGGCTGGCGGAGGAGGACCGGCCGGCGGCCCGCGCGACCGCGGACGCCGTCCTGCGCCACCCGCGCCTCACCGTCCAGCCCTGCCACCTGTGGCCGCTGCTGGAGGCGGCCGCGCACGCCGGCGGCCCGCGCCTCCCCGAGATCGCCGCGCTGGCCGCGCGGCTGCCCGCCGAGACACCGGTGGCGGCGGCGCACCGGGCGGCCGTCACCGCGCTGGCCGGCGGCCCGCCGGCCTGGGATACCGCGATCGGCGCCTGGGAGCGGCTGGAGCAGCCGTACCCGCTGGCGCGGTCGCTCTTCGACGCCGCCTGCGCCGACCTGGCCGCCGGGTACCGCGCGAGCGCCGCCGCCCGGCTCGACCGCGCCGCCGCGATCGCCGACCGGCTCGGCGCCGCGCCGCTGGCCCGCCGCGTCTCCGAACGCGC